>NZ_JBVJMN010000031.1:0-94407 GCF_055584185.1 Streptomyces sp. NPDC104202
ATCCTCTGTGGTCTGTTCGCGGAGATCCTGGGTCTGTCCCGGGTCGGTATCGACGACAGTTTCTTCGACCTCGGTGGCCACTCGCTGCTCGCGACGCGGCTCGTCTCCCGGATCCGCACGGTCCTCGGCGTCGAGCTCCCCGTCCGCGCACTGTTCGAGACACCCACCGTCGCCGCCCTCGCTCCCTGCCTGGAGCGGGGAGGGGAGAGCAGGCCCCCGCTCGTCGCGCGGCAGCGGCCCGCCGACGTCCCGCTGTCCTTCGCGCAGCGGCGCCTCTGGGCCCTGAGCGGGCTCGGTGCGACGGCAGGTACATACAACATCCCGATGGTCACCCGGCTCCGCGGCCCGCTGGACGCCTTCGCGCTGGAGACCGCGCTCGCCGACGTGGTGACCCGCCACGAGTCGCTCCGCACGGTGTTCCCCGCGACGTCCGACGGCACGCCCACGCAGGTCGTGCTCGACCCGGCCGAGGCCCGCCCGTACCTGCACGTCGTCCCGGTCGCCGAGTCCGACGTCGAGGCGGCCGTGGCCGCGGCGCAGCGCCTGGACTTCGCCCTCGACACCGATCTGCCGCTGCGCGCGCAGCTGTTGGAGGTGGGCACGGACGACCACGTCCTCGTCCTGGTGCTGCACCACATCGCCGGCGACGCCTCCTCGATGCGGCCCCTGATCCGGGACCTGGCCACCGCGTACACCGCGCGCGCCGAGGGCGCGGCGCCGGAGTGGGTGCCGCTCCCGGTCCAGTACGCGGACTACGCGCTGTGGCAGCGCGAGGTGCTCGGCGACGAGACCGACCCCGACAGCGAGATCGCACGCCACCTCGCCCACTGGACGCGGACCCTCGCCGGCCTGCCCGAGGTGCTGGCGCTGCCCACCGACCGGCCTCGCCCGGAGGAGGCGGGCCACGAGGGCGGACTCGTGCCGCTCACGCTCGACGGCGAGCTGCACGCCGGGCTGCTCGACCTCGCCCGCTCCAGCCGGACCACGGTCTTCATGGTCCTCCAGGCGGCGCTCGCGACGCTGCTGACCCGGCTCGGCGCGGGGGAGGACATCCCGCTGGGCACGCCGGTGGCCGGGCGCGGTGACGAGGCCCTCGACGACCTCGTCGGCTTCTTCGTCAACACGCTGGTGCTGCGTACGGACACGTCCGGCAACCCGTCCTTCCGCGACCTGCTGTCCCGGGTCCGGGAGACCGACCTCGCCGCCTACGGTCACCAGGACGTGCCGTTCGAGCGGGTCGTGGACGCGGTCGCGCCGCGCCGGTCGGCCGCGCACCACCCGCTGTTCCAGGTCATGCTCTCCCTGGACAACGTCTCGCGGGCCGACGTGAGCCTCGCCGGGCTGACCGTCGACGCCGTCGGCGAGCCGGCCGGTGACGGGGCCGGGCGGGCCAAGTTCGACCTGTCGGTGCGGCTCTCCGAGCAGCGCTCCGACGAGGACGGACCGGCCGGCCTGCACGGCACCGTGGCCTACGCGGCAGACCTGTTCGACCGGGCGACGGTCGAGGCGATGGCGGAGCGTTTTGTCACCGTCCTCAAGGCCGTGGTCGCGGACGCCGACCGCCGGATCGAGGATCTCGACATCCTCGGCGCCGCCGAGCGCGAGCTGCTGCTCCACGGCTGGAACGACACCGCCCGCCCGCTCCCGGACCTCCTGGTCCCGGAACTGATCGAGGCCCAGGTCGCCCGCACCCCCGACGCGCCCGCCCTCTCCGCGGGCGACGTGACCCTCACCTACGCGGAGCTCAACGCGCGGGCGAACCGCCTCGCGCATCTGCTCGTCGGGCGGGGCGCGGGTCCGGAGTCGGTCGTGGCGATCGCGGTGCCGCGGTCGCCGGAGATGATCGTCGCGGTGCTCGCCGTGCTGAAGTCCGGCGCGGCCTACCTGCCCGTCGACACCGAGTACCCCGCCGACCGCATCGCGTACTTCTTCGAGGACGCCCGGCCCTGCCTGGTCGTCACCAGCACCGGGGCCGAGGAGCGGGTGCCGGCCGCGGCCGCCGCCGGCCGGATCGTCGTCGACGCGCCGGACACCGTGGCCGCGCTCGCCGCCCAGGAGGTGCGGAACCCGGTCGACGCCGACCGGACCGCCCCGCTGACGGCCCGCACGCCCGCCTACGTCATCTACACCTCCGGCTCCACCGGCCGCCCCAAGGGCGTCGTCGTCGAGCACGGCGGCATCCCCAACATCGTCCTGGCCCGCACGGGTCCGTACGCCATGGGCCCCGGCAGCAGGGCGCTGCAGTTCGCGTCGCTCAGCTTCGACGCCGCGATGTCGGAGATCTGCACCCCGCTCTCCGCCGGAGCGTGCCTGGTCCTCGGTCCGGCCGACATGCTGCTCCAGGTCGCCGAGCTGCCCGTGCTGCTGCGCGAGCAGCGCGTCACCCACGCGACGCTGCCGCCCGCGGTGCTCGCCCAGCTCACGCCCGCGAACCTGCGGACGGTCCGCACCCTCGTGACGGCGGGCGAGGCCGCCCCGGCCGGTCTGGTCGCCACGTGGGCGCCCGGACGCCGCATGTTCAACGCGTACGGTCCCACGGAGACCACGGTCTCCTGCACCATGGCCGGGCCGCTCGCACCCGAGGCCGGTGTGCCGCCGATCGGCGGCCCGCTGCCCAACACCCGGGTGTACGTGCTCGACGACCGGCTGCGTCCGGTCCCGGTCGGCGTCCCCGGCGAGCTGTACGTCGCCGGGATCGGCGTGGCCCGGGGCTACCTGCGGCGCCCCGGGCTGAGCGCCGAGCGGTTCGTCGCCGACCCGTTCGGGACGCCGGGCAGCCGGATGTACCGCACCGGCGACGTCGTCAGCCGGATGCGCGACGGCCGGCTGCGGTTCGTCGGCCGCGCCGACGGCCAGGTGAAGCTGCGCGGCTTCCGCATCGAACTCGGCGAGGTGGAGGCCGCCCTGACGGGCGCGCCGGGTGTCGCGCGTGCCGTGGCGACCGTACGGGAGGACCGCCCGGGCGTCCGTCAGCTCGTCGGCTACCTCGTGCCGGACGCCGGGGCCGGACTCGACCTCGGAGCGGTGCGGACCCACCTGCGGGCCACCCTGCCCGCGCACCTGCTGCCGTCCGTGCTCATGGAGATCGAGCGGGTTCCGCTGACCGTCAACGGAAAGACCGACAAGGCGGCGCTGCCCGCCCCCGAGCAGCCCGGGACCGCCCCGGCCGCCCCGGCGGCGAACGGGTCTCCGGAGCCGTCCGCCGGCGACGACCCGCGTGCCCTGCTCCGCCGGATCGTGGGAGACGTCCTCGGCCTGGCCGACGTCGGCGCCGACGACAACTTCTTCGCCCTGGGCGGCGACAGCATCAACGCCATCCAGGTCGCCGGCCGCGCCCGCCAGGCCGGCCTCGTCCTCACCCCGCGGGACATCTTCCGGCACCAGACCGTCGCGGAGCTGGCAGCCGCGATCCGTCCCGCCGCCGCGGAGGCCGCGCCCGTCGCCGACGACGGCGTCGGCGCCGTCCCCGGCACCCCGGTCGTCCGCTGGCTCCACCAGCTCGGCGGCCCGTTCCAGGGCCTCAACCAGTCGGTGGTGCTCCGGGTTCCCGGCGGCCTCGGCCAGGACGCACTGACCCGGGCCGTCCAGGCCGTCGTCGACCACCACGACGTGCTGCGCGCCCGGCTCACCGGCGCCGCGCTCGGCCTGCCGTGGAACCTGGAGACCGCTCCGCGCGGCACCGTCGACGCCCGGACCTGTGTCACCCGCGTCGACGTCCGGGACACGGCGGCCGACGCCGCCGACCTCGCCGCCGCGGTCTCCGCGCACGGCGAGGAAGCCCGGCGCCGGCTCGACCCGGAGAACGGCGTCCTGCTCCAGGTCGTCTGGTTCGACGCCGGACCGGACGAGCAGGGCCTCCTCCTCGTCCTCCTCCACCACCTCGTCGTCGACGGCGTGTCCTGGCGGATCCTGCTGCCCGACCTCGCCGACGCCTGGCAGGCGGCCCGCGCGGGCCGCGACCCCCGGCCCGCGCCGGTCGGCACCACCTTCCGCCGCTGGGCGCAGGCCCTCGTCATAGAGGCGCAGAACCCGGCCCGCATCGCCGAACTCCCGCTCTGGCGGCAGCAGACGCAGGGCGACGATCCGCTCCTCGGAGCCCGCCGCCTCGACCCCGCCGTCGACACCCGGGAGACCGCCGAGCACCTGACGGCAGCCCTGCCCGCGGACCTGACGACGGCGCTGCTCACCGACGTGCCCGCCCGGTTCCGCACCCAGATCAACGACGTGCTGCTCACCGGCCTGACCCTCGCCGTCGCCCGCTGGCGCCGCCGCTGGACCCAGGAAGCGTCCCACGCGGTCCTCGTCGACATGGAGGGCCACGGCCGCGAGGAGCTCGACGAGACCCTCGACCTCTCCCGCACGGTCGGCTGGTTCACCAGCCGCTTCCCCGTGCGGCTCGACCCGGGCCCCGTCGACCTGGACGACGCGCTGGACGGCGGCGCGGCGACCGTCGCCGCCCTGGGACGGGTCAAGGAGCAACTGCGCGCCCTCCCCGACAACGGACTCGGCTACGGCCTGCTCCGCCACCTCAACGCGGACACCGCGCTCGCCCTGGCGGGCGCCGCCACCCCGCAGATCGGCTTCAACTACCTCGGCCGGGTCGGCAGCGGTGCCGACACCCTCGGCGAGGCGGGCCCCGCCGGCTGGTCCAGCGCGTCGGACCTGCGCATCCCGCTGCTCCCCGCCGACCCGGGCATGCCGTTCGGGCACGCGGTCGAGATCAACGCGGTCACCCGGGACGGCGACGACGGGCCGCGGCTCCACGTCACGTACTCCTGGCCCGCCGGACTCTTCGACCGCGCCGAGATGGCGGAGCTCGCCGAGCTGTGGTTCACCGCCCTGCGCGCCCTCGCCGACCCCGGCCAGTCCGAGCGCGGCGACGCGTTCACCCCCGGCGATCTGCCGACGTCCGGGCTGACCCAGCCCGAGATCGACGGCTTCGCCGCCGCCCCCGGCGGTCTGGAGGACGCCTTCGCGCTCACCCCGCTCCAGGAGGGCCTGTTCTTCCACGCCCTCCAGGCGGACGACAGCGGCACCGACGTCTACACCGTCCAGCTCGTCCTCGACCTCGAAGGCCCGCTGGACCCGGCGGCCCTGCGCGCCGCCGGACAGACCGTCCTGGACCGGCACCCCAACCTGCGGGCGGGCTTCCACCACCGCGCGGACGGCGCGGCCGTCCAGGTCGTGCCGCGCGCCGCGGCCCTGCCCTGGACCGAGACGGACCTCGGCGCGCTGCCCGACGACGCCGCGCGGAGCGCACTCGTCGCGCTCACCGAGGCCGCCCGTGCCCACCGGTTCGACCTGAGCCGGCCGCCCCTGGTCCGGTTCCTGCTGATCCGCCTCGGCGACGAGCGCCACCGGCTGGTCATCACCAAGCACCACATCCTGCTCGACGGCTGGTCCATGCCGCTGTTCCTGCGCGAACTGGTCACCCTGTACGAGAACGGCGGCGACGCGGCCACCCTGCCCGCCCCCGCCCCGTTCCGCGCGTACGTCGACTGGCTGGCCGCGCAGGACCGCACGGTCAGCGAGCGGGCCTGGCGCGACACCCTCGCCGGGGTCGAGGAGCCCACCCTGCTCGCCCCCGGCCGGGGACCGGCCGCGCCCGCGCTGCCCGAGCAGCTCGTGCACGACCTGTCGCCGGAGCTCACCGCCACCCTCCAGGGGCACGCGGCCCGGGCCGGCGTCACCATGAACACCGTGGTCCAGACGGCCTGGGCGCTCGTCCTCGGCCGTCACCTCGGCCGCGACGACGTCCTGTTCGGCACCACCGTCTCCGGCCGGCCGCCGGAGCTCCCCGGCGCCGAGAACATGATCGGCCTGTTCATCAACACCCTGCCGGTACGGGTCCGCTTCGACCGCTCCGAACGCTGGAGCGCCGCCCTGGCCCGCGTCCAGGACGAACAGACCGCCCTGCGCACCCACCAGTACCTCGGCCTCGCCGACGTGCACCGGATCGCGGGCCTCCGGCCGCTGTTCGACACCGCCCTCGTCTACGAGAACTACCCGCTGCCCGAGGACACCGAGCGCTCCCCGTCCCGGCTCCGCGCCACGGCGGTGCAGGGCCGCGACGCCGCCCACTACCCGCTGCTGCTCGTCGCGTCGCTGCGTTCGCAGGGCCTGCGGTTCCGTCTCGACCACCGGCCCGACGTGCTCGGGGAGGCGACCGCCCCCGCCCTGCTGGAGCGGCTGACCCGCGTCCTGGAGTCGGTGGCCGCCGATCCCGAGCAGCCGGTGGGACGCGTCTCGGGGCTCTCCCGGGAGGAGCGGCGCGCGCTCGCCGACGGCGGCGCGCGGACCCCGCTCGCGGCCGGCGACCCCGGCGACACGATCCACGGCCGGGTCGCCGCCCTCGCCGCCCGCACCCCGGACGCCACCGCGGTCTCCCAGGGGGACGAGCGGCTCACGTGGCGGGAGCTGGACGAGCGGGCCAACCGGCTGGCACGGCTGCTGCGCGAGCTGGGCACCGGCCCCGAGGAGCGGGTCGGCATCCTGCTCGACCGGTCGCCGCTGCTCGTCGTCGCCTTCCTCGCCGTCCTCAAGGCGGGCGCGGTCTGCGTCCCGCTGGCGCCCGCCCACCCCGCGCAGCGGCAGCGGACCGTCCTGGAACGCGCCGGCGCGCGCCTGCTGCTGACCGACGCGGCCCGCGCCGCCGAACGGGCCGGCGCGCCCGACGGCGTGACGGCCGTCGCCGTCGACACCGACCCGCGTCCGGCCCGCCAGGACCCCACGGACCCGGGCGTCACCGTCGAGCCGGAGCGGCTGGCGTACGTCATGTTCACCTCCGGCTCCACCGGCGTCCCCAAGGGCGTGGCGGTCACCCACCGCGACGTCGTCGAGCTCGCCGACGAGCCCTGCTGGGCCCCGGGTGCCCGGGAGCGGATGCTGTTCCACTCGTCGCACGCCTGGGACGCCGCCCTGCTGGAGCTGTGGGGGCCGCTGCTGAACCACGGCACGGTCGTCGTCGCCCCGCCCGGCGAGACCGACCTGAAGGAGCTGGCACGGCTCCTGGTCGACGAGCGCGTCACCGGACTCTGGCTGACGGCCGGCCTGTTCCGCTGGCTGGCCGAGGAGGAGCCGGACTGCTTCGCCGGCGTCCGCGAGGTGCGCACCGGAGGTGACGTCGTCCCCGCCGACGCCGTCCGCAAGGTCCTCGCCGCCTGCCCCGGCACCGTCGTCAGCAACGGCTACGGGCCCACCGAGACCACCGTGTTCGCCACCCACCACATCATGCGGGCGGGCGACCCGGTCCCGGACAACGTGCCGATCGGCGTCCCGCTGCACGGGATGTCCGCCTACGTGCTCTCCCCGGAGCTGCAGCCGGTGCCCGCCGGGGCCGTCGGCGAGCTGTACCTCGCCGGCTCCGGGCTCGCCCGCGGCTACGAGAACGACCCCGCGCTCAGCGCCCGGTCCTTCGTCGCCGACCCCTTCGGGAGCCCGGGGGCGAGGATGTACCGTTCCGGAGACCTGGCCCGCCGCCGCCCGGACGGCACCCTGGAGTTCGTCGGCCGTGCCGACGACCAGGTGAAGCTGCGCGGGTTCCGGATCGAGCTCAGCGAGGTCGACGGCGCCCTCGCGGCCCTGCCCGGCGTGGCCCACGCGGTCTCCCTGGTCCGTGAGGACCGGCCCGGCGACAAGCGCCTCGTCGCCTACGCCGTGCCCGCGCCCGACGGACCCGCCCCGGACCCCGCGGAGCTGCGCGCCCGGCTGGCCGAGACGCTGCCGGACTACCTCGTCCCGGCCCGGATCGTCCCGCTCGACGTCCTGCCGCTGACCGCGAACGGCAAGCTGGACAGGGCTGCGCTGCCCGCCCCCGCCGACGGCGCCGCGCGCTCCGGCCGCGGCCCCCGCACGCCGCGCGAGGAGCTGCTGTGCGGCCTGTTCGCCGACGTCCTCGGCGTCGAGGGGGCCGGCATCGACGACGACTTCTTCGCCCTGGGCGGCAACTCGCTGCTCGCGGCCGGACTCGTCAGCCGCGTCCGCGCCGTCCTCGGCGTCGAACTCGGCATCCAGGCCCTGTTCCTGGCCCCCACGGTCGCCGGACTCGCCGCCGCCCTCGACGACGAGGACCCGGCCGCCGCCGGAGCGCTCGACGTCCTGCTGCCGCTGCGCACCCGGGGCGACCTTGCGCCCGTCTTCTGCTTCCACGCCGCGGGCGGTCTGAGCTGGCGGTACGCGGCCCTGCTGCGGCACCTGCCGGCCGGCCACCCGGTGTACGGCCTCCAGGCCCGCGCCTTCGCCGAGCCCGGCCACCGCCCGGCGAGCCTGGAGGAGGCGGCCGCCGACTACGTGGAGCAGATCCGCGCCGTCCGGCCGACCGGCCCCTACCACCTGGTGGGCTGGTCGCTCGGCGGCCTGGTCGCCCAGGCGGCGGCGGTCCTCCTGGAGGAGGCCGGCGAGGAGGTCGCGACCGTCGCGGTCCTGGACTCCTACCCGGCGCGGCCGGGCGACCCGGTGACCGTTCCCCCGGCGCCGCAGGTCCTCGGCGCCCTCCTGGACGCGGCGGGCGTCGGCCCGGACCGGGGCGACGAGGAGCTCACCCCCGAGGCGGGCGCCGCGCTCCTGCGGGCCCGCGGCGGACCGCTCGCGGCTCTGCTCGCCGACCGCGTCGGCGCCCTCGTCGACGCGTACCGCACCGGTGTCGAGCTGCGGGCGGGCTTCGCCCCGCGCCGCTTCGGGGGCGACCTGCTCCTCTTCGTCGCGAACGGCGGTGCGGGCGGCCGGGCTTCCCGGCCCGACCCCGTGCCCCTCCCCGCGGCCGCCGCCGCCGAGAAGGCCGACCGCTGGCGCCCGTACGTCGCCGGCACCATCGCCGTCCACCCGGTCGGCTGCCGTCACGAGGACATGCTGCGGCCCGAACCGCTGGCCGTCGTCGGCGGCGCGATCGCCGCCCATCTGAACAACCGCACCACACGGAAGGACATCTGATGACCCGGGAGTTGTACGCGCTGGGGGAGACTCCGCCCCTGGGCGAGGTGCCCCGCTACATGCACGCCGGCGTGATCCGCCGCGAGCGCTACGGGCCGCCCGAGCAGTCGATCCAGGTCGAGACGGTGGAGGTGCCCCCGGTCGGCCGCGGGCAGGTCCTCATCTGGGTGATGGCCGCCGGGATCAACTACAACGGCGTCTGGGCCGGACTCGGCACCCCCGCCGACGTCATCGCCGACCGCCGACGGGCCGGCGACCCGCTCGACTTCCACATCGCCGGGTCCGAGGGAGCCGGCGTGGTCTGGGCCGTCGGCGAGGGGGTGAAGCAGCTGAAGGTCGGCGACCACGTCATCGTCGGCGGCGTCGCCTGGGACGAGTCGGCCCCCGACATCCGCCTCGGCACCGACCCGACCGCCTCCCGCTCCCAGCGTGCCTGGGGCTACGAGTCGAACCACGGCTCCTTCGCCCAGTTCACCGTGGCCGACGAGTACCAGTGCCACAAGAAGCCCCCGCACCTCTCCTGGGAGGAGGCCGGCTGCTTCCTCGGCGGCGGCTCCACCTCGTACCGCATGCTCATGGGCTGGCACCCGCACACGGTCCGGCCGGGCGACCCCGTCCTCGTCTGGGGCGGCGCCGGCGGCCTCGGCTCCATGGCGATACAGATCGTGAAATACTTCGGCGGAATTCCCGTCGCCGTGGTGTCGGACGACGACAAATTCGACTACTGTAAGCGCCTGGGGGCGCACGGCGTCATCAATCGGAATGAATTCGACCACTGGGGTCGGCTGCCCGATTCGAGCGACACCGTCGCCTACCGGGAATGGCTCTCGGGGGTCCGTTCCTTCGGCCGGGCCTTCTGGGATGCGCTCGGCGAGCGCAGGGACCCCGCCATCGTCCTGGAGCACCCGGGACGGGCCACCCTCCCCACCTCGGTCTACGTCTGCGACCGCGCCGGCATGGTCGTCACCTGCGCCGGCACCAGCGGCTACAACGGCGACATCGACCTGCGGTTCCTCTGGATGTTCCAGAAGCGGCTGCAGGGCTCGCACGCCGCCAACGTACGCCAGACCGCGGCGATCATCGAGCTCGTCGCGGCCGGCCACATCGACCCCTGCCTCAGCCTCGCGCTGCCGTTCGACGAGATCGGCCGGGCGCACCAGATGGTCTACGAGAACAAGCAGCCGCCCGGCAACGTGGCGGTCCTCGTGAACGCGCCGGAACCCGGTCTCACGGACATGCGCTGAATTCTCTTGGAAAAGGGTTGCCGATCTTTCTCCGGTTGGTTAGAAAGAATGGCGACGGAAACAAGAAATTGCTTCGGAAAAGGAAAAGGGAAAAGAAATGACGAACCCGTTCGAGAACGCCGACGGCCGCTACCTCGTCCTCGTGAACGACGAGGGCCAGTACTCCCTGTGGCCGGACTTCGCCGAGGTCCCGGCCGGCTGGGAGGTCGCTCTCGGGGAGAGCGACCGCCAGGCGTGCCTCGACCACATCGAGGCCCACTGGACGGACATGCGCCCCAAGAGCCTCGTCCGCGCGATGGCGTCCTGACCCGGTGACCGGCCCCGACGCCGTCACGGTGCTCTGGGGCCCCGTCGCCTCCGGCGAACGGCGCGCGGCGCACACCACGCTGCTGCGCGCCGCCGCGGAGCTCACCGGCAGCCCGCTCCACCGCATCGGGTTCGCCCACGACCCCGGCGGCCGCCCCCGGCTCACCGGAGACGCAGCCCGGCTCCACGTGAGCGTGAGCCACAGTCCGGGAGCCCGGGCCGTGGCACTGGCCCGGACCCCGGTCGGCGTCGACATCGAGACCGTACGGCCGCTGCCCGCCCTCGCCATGGCCCGGCGCTGGCTCGCCCCCGGCGACGCCGACTGGGTCGGCCGCCTCCCCGCCGCGGACCGGGGCCCCGCCTTCTACTGGCTCTGGACCCAGAAGGAGGCCGTCGGCAAGGCTCGCGGCCACGGACTCGCCCGCGGCGGGCTCACCCAGCCGCTGCCCCACCCCGCGCACTGGCCCCCGCCACCCGCCGAGGACACGCCACCCGCCCTGCGGGCCCTGCCCGGCACGACCGGGGCCGCCTGCACGGTCCTGCCCACCGGCACCGGCGCGCACGTCCTCGCGGTCGCCGGACTCGGCCCCCCGGGCACCCCGGTCGACCTGCGCCGCTGCGACGCATGACCCCCACCGCGACCCCACCCACCACCACCCTCACGAGAGGAGGCCCCGGGATGACGCACCCCACCGACGACACCGACCGGGGTTCCTGGACCGGGCGGCTCGCCCGCCGCTGTCTGCGCCACCGGCGCAGCGTGCTCGTCGCGGTCCTCGCCGCGCTCCTCGGAACCGCGACCAGCGCCCTCGTCCCCCTCGTCACCATGGTGATCGTCGACGACGTCGTCCTGCGCCCCGCCCGATCCGCCGCCCTGTGGACCGGAGCCCTGCTCGCCGTCGCCGCGCTCGGCTACCTCGCCGCCCACCTCCGCCGCCACCACGCCGGACGGCTCGCCGCCGACGTCCAGCACGACCTGCGGGTCGACCTGATCCGCTCGCTCTCCCGCCTGGACGGCGCACGCCGCGACGAACTGAGCACCGGTCAGCTCCTCGGCCGCTCCTCCGGGGACCTCAACATGGTCTTCGGACTCGTCTCCACCCTGCCCACGGCCATCTCCAGCGCGGCCCTCCTGCTCGTCTCCCTCGTCCTCATCGCGCTGCTCTCCCCGCTCCTCGCCCTGGTCGCACTCGCCCTCGTCCCCGCCCTGTGGTTCATCGGCCGACGCAGCCGCACCTGGCTCTACCCCGCGACCTGGTACGCACAGAACCAGGCCGCCGCCGTCGCCGGAGTGGTCGCCAGCTCCACCGCCGGCATCCGCGTGGTCAAGGGATTCGGCCAGGAACAGCGGGAGAGGGACCGGCTCGCCGACGCCGCCCGGCGGCTCTTCGCCGGCAGGATGCGCGCCGTACGGCTCAACGCCCGCTACGGGCCCGCCCTGCAGTGCGTCCCCTCCCTCGGACAGGTCGGCGCCCTCGCCGTCGGCGGCTGGCTCGCCGCACGCGGCGAACTCAGCCTCGGCGCCCTCCTCGCCTTCTCCTCCTACCTCGCCCAGCTCGTCGGCCCCGTCAAGACCCTCGCCGCGCTGCTCACCATGGGCCAGCAGGCGGGCGCCGGGATCGAGCGGGTCCTCGAAGTGATCGACACCCGCCCGCTGCTGACCGAGGGCACGGCACGGCTCCCCGAAGAGGGCCCCCTCGGCGTCGAGTTCGACCACGTCACCTTCGCCTACGGCGCCGGCCGGCCCGTCCTCACCGACCTCTCCCTCCGCGTCGAACCCGGCGAGACCCTGGCCCTCGTCGGCGCCCCCGGATCGGGCAAGTCCACCCTCGCCCTGCTCCTCTCCCGGTTCCACGACGTCTCCGAGGGAGCCGTGCGGATCGGCGGCGCCGACGTCCGCGACCTGACCTACGCCTCCCTGCGCGGCGCCGTCGCCGGCGTCCCCGAGGACACGGCCCTCCTCACCGGAACCGTCCGCGAGGCCATCGCCTACGGCCGGCCCGACGCCACCGACGCCGAGATCCACGCCGCCGCCCGCACCGCCCAGGCCCACGCCTTCGTCACCGCCCTGCCCGACGGCTACGCCACGGTCCTCGGCGAACGCGGCGCCCTGTCCGGCGGCCAGCGCCAGCGTCTCGCCCTCGCCCGCGCCCTCGCCGCCGCCCCCCGCGTCCTCGTCCTCGACGACGCCACCTCCGCCGTCGACGCCCGCGTCGAACAGCGCATCCACGACGCCCTGCGCGACCGGGCCGGTGACCGCACCACCCTGATCGTCGCCCGCCGCCGCTCCACCCTCGCCCTCGCCGACCGGATCGCCGTCCTCGACCACGGCCGGATCGTCGACCACGGCACCCACCACGAACTCACCGCCCGCTGCCCGCTCTACCGCACGATCCTCCAGCACGAGCCGACCACGGCTCCGGCCGCCGAAGCCGCCGCCCCGCCGCAGGCCCCCGCCGGGCACCGGAAGCGCCCCGCGCCGACCACCCCGAAGACCGCCACCGCCCCGCACTCCGCGGCCGCGCGCATGCAGGCCCGCGTCGCGGCGCTCCCGCCGGCCCTCGACGTCCCCGGCGTCGACGAGGCGGAGGCCGCCCGCGACCCCCGGACCCACGGCGACGGAGAGTTCGGACTGCGCCACCTGCTGCGCGGCCACCGCCTGCCGCTCGCCCTCGGCCTCGCCCTCGTCGTCGCCGACGCGCTGGCCGGACTCACCCTGCCCCTCGTCCTGCGCCAGGGCATCGAGGGCGGCGCCCACCGCCTCGCCCTCGGCGTCGTCGCCACGGCCTCCCTCACCGCGCTGGCGCTCGTCCTCGCCCAGTACGCCGTCCAGTGGGCCGCGGTCCGGGTCACCGGACGCACGGGGGAGCGGCTTCTGTACGGCCTGCGCATCCGGGTCTTCGCGCATCTGCACCGCCTGGGGCTGGACCACTTCGAGAACGAGGCGTCCGGCCGCACCCTCACCCGGATGACCACGGACGTCGACTCGCTCTCCTCCTTCCTCCAGACCGGTCTGATCGGCGTCCTCGTCAGCCTCCTCACCCTGGTCGGCGTGCTCGTCGCGCTCGGCGCCGCCGATGCCGGGATGCTCCTCGTCGTGCTCGCCGTCCTCCCGCCGATCGCCCTCGCCACCGTCGTCTTCCGCCGGGCCTCCGCCCGCAGTTACGCGGACGCCCGGGAACGGCTCGCCGTCGTCAACGGAGCCCTCCAGGAGAGCGCGGCCGCCATGCGCACCGTGCAGGCGTTCCGCCGCGAGGAATCCGTCGTCACCACCTTCGCCCGGCACAGCGACGCCTACCGGCGCGCCCGCGTCCGCGGCCAGCTCCTGTCCGCCCGCTACTTCCCCTTCATCCAGCTCCTCGCCGCCTGCGTCACCGCCGTCGTCCTCGCCGTCGGAGCGCACCGGGTGGCCGCGGGCACCATGACGGTCGGCGCCCTCGTCGCCTACCTCCTCTACCTGGACCTCTTCTTCGTCCCGGTGCAGCAGCTCTCCCAGCTCTTCGACGGCTACCAGCAGGCCCAGGTGTCCCTGCTGCGGATCCGGGACCTCCTCCGGCTGCGCAGCACCACCCCGAACGCCGCCGACGCGCGCCCCGTCCGCTCCCTGCGCGGCGAACTCGTCTTCGACGACGTCGACTTCCACTACCGCGACGGCCGTCCGGCGCTGACCGCGATCCGGCTGCGCATCCCGCAGGGCCAGACCGTCGCCTTCGTCGGCACCACCGGCGCCGGCAAGTCGACCCTCGTCAAGCTCGCCGCCCGGTTCCACGACCCGACCCGCGGAACCGTCCGCGTCGACGGGACCGACCTGCGCGACCTGGACCTCACCGCCTACCGGAAACGGCTCGGCGTCGTCCCCCAGGAGCCCTACCTCTTCGCCGGAACCGTCCGCGAGGCCATCGCCTACGGCCGGCCCGACGCCACCGACGCCGAGGTCACCGACGCGGCCCGCAGGGTCGGCGCCCACGACACCCTCAGCGCCCTCGACTCCGGCTACGACCACCGCGTGACCGAAGGCGGACACAACCTCTCCGCCGGACAGCGGCAACTCGTCTCGCTGGCCCGCGCGGAACTCGTCCGCCCCGACGTCCTCCTGCTCGACGAGGCCACCGCCGCCCTCGACCTCGCCACCGAGGCCCTGGTCAACCGGGCGACCGAACGCCTCGTCAGCGGCCGCACCGCCCTGATCGTCGCCCACCGCCTCAGCGTCGCCTCCCGCGCCGACCGCGTCGTCGTCGTCGACGACGGCCGCATCCGGGAGGACGGCACCCACGACGAACTCCTCGCCCTGGACGGGATCTACGCCGCGCTGTGGCGCGCCTCGCAGGGGCACCCACCCGCGGCGGTCCCCGCCCCGCGCCCCGCAACCCTCACCCACGACTCCTACGAACGGAACGCTTCATGAGCGCCACCATCCGACCGGCCGGCCCGGACGCCCCGGCCGACCACCGGCCCCCGCGCGTCGTCCTCGCCCAGCCGCGCGGCTTCTGCGCCGGAGTGCGCCGTGCCATCGGCATCGTGGAACGCGCCCTCGACCTCCACGGCGCCCCCGTGTACGTCCGCAAGGAGATCGTCCACAACCACCACGTCGTGGCCGAGCTGGAGAAGCGCGGCGCCCGCTTCGTCGACAGCGAGGAGGAGGTGCCCGAAGGCGCCGTGTGCGTCTTCTCCGCCCACGGAGTCTCCCCGGCCGTCCGCAGCGGCGCCGCCGACCGCCGCCTCGAAGTCATCGACGCCACCTGCCCCCTGGTCTCCAAGGTCCACCAGGCCGCCGTCCGCTACGCCCGCGACGGCCGGACGATCCTGCTCGTCGGCCACGCCGAGCACGAGGAGGTCGAAGGCGTCCGCGGCGAGGCCCCCGAGCGCACCATCGTCGTCGAGAACGAGGACGACGTCGCCGCCCTCGACCTCCCGGACGACACACCCGTCGCCTACCTCACCCAGACCACCCTCTCCTTCGACGAGACCCGCCGGGTCGTCGACGCCCTGCGCGCCCGCTTCACCGACCTCGCCGGCCCCGCCGACGGCGACATCTGCTACGCCAGCCAGAACCGCCAGAACGCCGTCAAGTCCCTCGCCCGCCACAACGACCTCGTCCTGGTCGTCGGCTCCCGCAACTCCAGCAACTCGATCCGGATGGTCGAGGTCGCCAGCGAACACGGCAGCGCCGCCCACCTCGTCCCCGACGCCGGCCACCTCGACGAGACCTGGCTCGCCGGGGTCTCCAGCATCGGCATCAGCTCCGGAGCCAGCGCCCCCGAGATCCTCGTCCGCGGCCTCGTCGACCGGCTCGCCGCACTCGGCTGGCACGACGTCGAACTGGACGACGGCATCGCCGAGGACGTCGTCTTCTCCATGCCCGCCCGGCTGGCCGACCCGGTCACCGGCCGGGTACCCCGGACCCCTCTGGCCGATGAGGCCCTGTGACCAGAACAGGATCTGTCATGACGTCGATCGCATCGGTCCACGGACCCGACGACCTCCGCGCCCTCACCCCCGCGCAGACCGAGGAGCTCGCCGCGGACATCCGCCGCCTCCTCGTCGAGGAGGTCACCCGCACCGGCGGCCACCTCGGCCCCAGCCTCGGCGTCGTCGAGCTCACCCTCGCCCTGCACCGGGTCTTCGAGTCCCCGCGCGACCAGATCCTGTGGGACACCGGGCACCAGACCTACCCCCACAAGATCATCACCGGCCGGGCGGACGCCTTCGGCACCCTGCGCCAGCCGGGCGGCCTCTCCGGCTACCCCTCGCGCGCCGAGTCCGCGCACGACGTCATCGAGAACTCCCACGCCTCCACCGTCCTGTCCTACGCCGACGGCCTCGCCAAGGCCCACCGGCTGACCGGTGCCACCGACCGCGCCGTCGTCGCCGTCATCGGCGACGGCGCCCTGACCGGCGGCATGGCCTGGGAGGCACTCAACAACCTCGCCGACGGCGCCGACCGCCCGGTCGTCGTCGTCCTCAACGACAACACCCGCTCCTACGCCCCCACCGTCGGCGGCATCCCCGCCCACCTGGCCCGCCTGCGCACCGAGGACCGCCCCCCGCACTCCGTCTTCGAGAACCTCGGCCTCGCGTACGTCGGCCCCGTCGACGGCCACGACATCGAAGCCCTCGAAGAGGCGCTCCGCCACGCCGCCGGACTCGGCCGGCCCGTCGTCGTCCACTGCCTGACCGAGAAGGGCCGCGGCCACGCCCCCGCCGAACAGGACGAGGCCGACCGCTTCCACGCCGTACGCCCCCGCCCCGCCGACCGCACCACGCCCCGCCCCGCCCCCGAACCCGCCTGGACCGACGTCTTCGGCGACGAACTCGCCGCCCTCGGCGCCCGGTGCCCCGACGTGGTCGCCCTCACCGCGGCCATGCTCGCCCCCACCGGCCTCACCGCCTTCGCCGAGCGCTTCCCCGACCGCACCTTCGACGTCGGCATCGCCGAGCAGCACGCCGTCACGTCCGCGGCCGGCCTCGCCCTCGGCGGCCTGCACCCGGTCGTCGCGGTCTACGCCACCTTCCTCAACCGCGCCTTCGACCAGATGCTGCTCGACGTCGCCCTGCACCGCGCCCCGGTCACCTTCGTCCTCGACCGGGCCGGCGTCACCGGCGACGACGGCGCCTCCCACAACGGCATGTGGGATCTGTCGCTGTTCCAGATGGTCCCCGGCCTGCGCGTGGCCGCCCCGCGCGACGCCGCCACCCTGCGCCGCGCCCTGCGCGAGGCCCTCGCCGTCCAGGACGGCCCCACCGCACTGCGCTTCCCCAAGGGCTCCCCGGACCGCGACATCCCCGCCGTCGCCACCCTCGACGGCATGGACGTCCTGCGGCGCTCGGGCTCGCGGGCCCAGGACGTCCTGCTCGTCTCCGTCGGCGCCATGGCCGGGGTCTGCCTGGAGGCCGCCGACCGCCTCGCCGAGCACGGATTCGGCGTCACCGTCGTCGACCCGCGCTGGATCGCCCCCGTCCCCTCCGCCCTCGTGGAACTCGGCCTCGGCCACTCCCTCGTCGCCACCGTCGAGGACGGCGGCCGCAGCGGCGGCGCCGGCGCCGCGATCGCCCAGGCCCTCGCCGACGCGGGCGCCCGCACCCCCGTCCGCACCTTCGGACTGCCCCAGCGCTTCCTCGACCACGGCCGCCGCGACGACATCCTCGCCGCCCACGGCCTGACCGGCCGCCACATCGCCCGGGCCGTCGTCGAGGCCCTCGCCGGCCGCGACGACTCCGTCTCGATCGGCGACCTGGACCCCCAGCCCGTCGGCGCCGACCAGTGAACCGCCCGCCCCTCACCCGTACCAGAGCAGGAGACACCCCATGACGGTCGCCCTCGGCCTGCCGCCGATGCCCGCCCCGGTCCTCGGCGCCCGCCGCCCCACCCGCCAGCTCCAGGTCGGCAGGGTCGGCGTCGGCAGCAGGTCCCCGATCTCCGTCCAGTCCATGACGACCACCCTCACCTCGGACGTCAACGCCACCCTCCAGCAGATCGCCGAACTCACCGCCGCGGGCTGCGACATCGTGCGGGTGGCATGCCCCTCCCAGGACGACGCGGACGCCCTGCCCGCCATCGCCGCCAAGTCGCCGATCCCGGTGATCGCGGACATCCACTTCCAGCCCCGCTACGTCTTCGCCGCCATCGAGGCGGGCTGCGCCGCCGTCCGCGTCAACCCCGGCAACATCAAGAAGTTCGACGACCGGGTCAAGGACATCGCCCGCGCCGCCAAGGACCACGGCACCCCCATCCGCATCGGCGTCAACGCCGGCTCCCTGGACGCCCGGCTGCTGAAGAAATACGGCAAGGCCACCCCGGAGGCCCTGGTGGAGTCGGCGCTGTGGGAGGCGGGCCTCTTCGCCGAACACGACTTCCACGACCTCAAGATCTCCGTGAAGCACAACGACCCCGTCGTCATGGTCCGTGCCTACGAACTCCTCGCCGAGGCATGCGACTACCCCCTGCACCTCGGCGTCACCGAGGCCGGACCGGCCTTCCAGGGCACCGTCAAGTCCGCCGTCGCCTTCGGCGCGCTGCTGCGCCAGGGCATCGGCGACACCGTCCGCGTCTCGCTCTCCGCACCCCCGGTCGAGGAGGTCAAGGTCGCCGACCAGATCCTCCAGTCGCTCAACCTGCGCCCGCGGAAGCTGGACATCGTCTCCTGCCCGTCCTGCGGCCGCGCCCAGGTCGACGTCTACAAGCTCGCCGCCGAGGTGAGCGCCGGCCTGGAGGGCATGGAGGTCCCGCTGCGCGTCGCCGTGATGGGCTGCGTCGTCAACGGCCCCGGCGAGGCCCGCGAGGCCGACCTGGGCGTCGCCTCCGGCAACGGCAAGGGCCAGATCTTCGTGAAGGGCGAAGTCGTCCGGACCGTCCCCGAGTCGAAGATCGTCGAGACCCTCATCGAGGAGGCGCTGCGGCTCGCCGACGGGTTCGACACCGCCGCCCTCGGCACGGGCACGCCCCAGGTCGTGGCCGCGGGCTGACGCCGTCCACGGGCCCGGCCGTCCGGCCGGGCCCCGCCCACCCGGTGCGGTCCCGCCCCGGCCCCTGACCTGCCCGGTAGGCTGCGGCGGTGCGCACGGTCGAGCTCTTGTTGGACGAGGCGGCGGATCTCGCGGTACGGGAGGCCTGGCGGCGTCTCGCGGACGCGGGTCTGCCCAGTCAGGCACGCCACCGCTCGCCGACCAACAGTCCCCATCTCACCCTGGCCGCCTGCCCGGAGCTGACCGCTCCGATCCGCTGGGAGCTCGACGAGGTGGTCGCCGCCCTGCCCCTGCCGGTGCGCTTCACCGGCGTCGTCCGCTTCGAGCGGCCCACCTCGGTACTCGCCTGGGGGCTGGACCCCGACCCCGCACTGACCGGCCTCCAGCGCCGCGTCTGGGAAGCGGTGACCTCGGACAGCCCGCCCGAGACCCTCAACCCGTTCCACGCGCCCGAGCGCTGGAGCCCCCACATCACCCTCGGTCGCACCCGCCGTGCGGGCGCCTTCGCCGGCCGACGCGTCCCCGAACTGCTGCCCGTACCGCCGCTCTCGGCCCGGCTCGTCACGCTCCGCAGCTACGACACGGAGACCGGATCCCTGGAGGTGCTGGAGCCTCGCTCCTGACACCCGCGGCGCCCGACCGCTCGGTGGGGACCCGTGCGGGCCGGTCGGGCCCCACCCCTCCTAGAAGGGCTCGGCGCCCTTCAGGATCGCCGGCGGAAGGTAGGGCGACTCGACACGGACGGCCCAGCCGCGGCGGCGCGCGTGGCAGGCCAGGGCGAGGACGTCGAGGTTGACGGAGGCGTCCGGGTCGTCGGCGCGGTCGGCGACCTGGTAGTAGGCGCGGTGTGCTTCGAGGGCGTCCGCGAGGGCCAGGCCGAAGCTCTCCTCGTCGCCCTCGACGAGCTGCGACAGCAGCACGACCGGCGGCATCGCGAAGCCCCAGTTCTTGGCCGTCTCCGCGTACTGCAGGGCCCGCTGCACGGCGGCCTCGGGCTCGACGCCCTTCAGGTACGCGTGGAGGGCCGTGCGGTACGGGCCGAAGGCGGAACGGTCCTCGCCGGTGAAGGCGGGGCCGGTGAGGACCAGCGGGGCGAGGTCCTCCCGTGCGCCGGTGATCAGCGCCAGGGCGGTGGCCGTCTGCCAGTTGTGCGCGCCGGCGGTCGCCGTGCCGCCGCCCGGGTAGCGCAGCGTGCGTCCGTCGACGGTCACCTCGGCGTCACTGCCCGGCTCGGCGAGGGCGGCGCGGAACAGGGCCGCCCCGGCCTGGGAGGCGAGGCGGAGCCCCGCCCACTGGCCGTCCGTGACGCCGCCGGGGCTCGCGGAACGCCACTGGAAGAGGCGCTCTTGGTCGTCCATCACCCCCTCCAGCCGCCGGAGCGAGAGGGGTTCGTCGCCGACCTGCGTGAACGCCTCCTCGACGTGCCGGTCGTACAGGGCCTCCAGCCGGGGGTCCAGGGGGCTCTCGTCGCCGGGCCGCTCCACGACCAGCGGCCCGGCGGCGAGCTCGGCGACCGCGTCGGGCCGCCTGTCCCGCCCGAAGGCGCCGACCCGCGGGCCCCGCGACTCGAAGCCCGTGACCAGCGCGTGCGGGAGGTAGTCGGTGCGGACGGCCGGCGTCCAGCCCCACGTGCGGTACGCCAGGGCGGCGAGGGCGAGGGGGACGAGCGGCAGCAGGCCGCCGGGGGAGGCGGAGTACCGGTTCCGGCCGGCCTCGTGGGTGAGGAGGTCCGTCAGCGCGGTGTCGAAGGCCGGCCGGTCCGCGGCGGTCACGGCGCGCAGCGCGCGCAGTGCCACGGTGTCCGGTCCGTCCAGGAGGGGCTTGCCGGTCTCCTCGGCGCGGACGCGGACGCGGTCGAGCGCCGCGTCGAGTGCGGCGAGCTTGGCCTGCGCGGTCGGCGGGTACTCCTCGTCGTTCCCGGTGTCGTCCAGGACCACCGCCGTCAGCCCCGTGGCGAGCTCGCCCCCGGGCGTTCCCTGCGCCTTCTCCACGAACTTCAGCCGGGCGAAGTGGAAGGCCTCGCCGTGCCACGTCGCCCTGTCCGTGAGCAGCGCCAGGCAGAGCGCGTCGGTCCATCCTCCGGCGGAGACGCTCTCCTCGGCAATGTCCTCGCCCGGCTCCGGGTCGTACCCCATGCCGAAGTTCACGTAGTCCAGGAAGACGTGGAAGCTGCAGTGCGGGGAGTACGCGGCGTAGGCGACGGCGCCGGCCGCGGCCTCGGCGGCGTCCTTGAGGGCGGCCCTGGCCTCCGGGAAGTCGAGAGCGGGAGTGGCCACCGAGAGCGCGCCCAGGTAGTCGAGGAACTCCTCGGAGATCCTGTCCCACTCGTAGGTCGTCATCCGGCCGCCCTTCGACATGGACCGCACCATGCCCCCGACGCGGTTCGCGAAGTCCTCCCGAGCCGCCGACACGGCGGCCTGGCTGACCTGGTGACGCTCTATCTGCTGCACTGCCCGCTCCTTGATCGATCCGAATCCAGACTAGAGGCGGCCACTGACAGCCCGGCGTCCGGCGTGACGAGGGAGCCCGGGGCCGGTCGTCCTCCACCGAGGAGGAGGTACCGGGGGAGCCGGTGCCGCCGAACGGGGCGCTTTCGCGTGTCCCGTCCGCGCCTTCCGAAGGGCCGGTGCCAGGCTGGACACCCTGCGCCACGGGGTGCTCGGAGGAGTCACGCGGGCGGGCGGCGGGCCGAGCGCGAACCGATGGGCCGCGGAGAGGGTGGAGGTGGGCGCGTGCCCAGGGGTCCGCTGTTGTCCCTGCGGGGGATCACCAAGCACTTCGGAGGCGTCGTCGCCCTCGACGCGGTCGACCTGTGGGTGGACCGGGGGCAGGTACTCGGTCTGGTCGGCGACAGCGGGGCCGGCAAGAGCACCCTGGTCAAAGCGGTCTCCGGGGTGGCACCGCCGGACGCGGGCACCATCGAGTGGCGGGGTGCCCCCGTCGACCTGCGCCGGCCCGCCGACGCCCAGCGGCTCGGCATCGCCACGGTCTACCAGGATCCGTCCCTCGTCGACCGGCTCGACGTGGTCTCCAACCTCTATCTCGGCCGCGAACTGCGCCGGTTCGGCGTCCTGCGCCAGATCGAGATAGAGAAGCGTTCCCTTGCGCTGTTCGAACGACTCGCCATCAGCACTCCCGGCATCCGGACCCCGGTGAAGGCACTCACCCTGGGCGAGCGGCAGACCGTCGCCATCGCCCGCGCCCTGCTGGACGAGCCCCAGCTGATCGTGCTCGACGAGCCGACGGCCACGCTCACCGTCGAACAGACCTCCCGCATGCTCGACCTGATCGGCCGGCTGCGGGACGAAGGCCACGCCGTGATCATGGTCAGCCACAATCTCGACGACGTCCAGGCCGTCGCCGACCGCATCACCGTGCTCCGGCTGGGCACCAACGGCGGCGAGTTCGAAGCCCGGTACACCAGCCAGGAGCAGCTCGCGGCCGCCATCAGCGGCGGCCACCCCCTCGCGGTGACCCTCCAGCAGAGCCTGCTGCCCCGCGGGCTGCCCGCACAGGACGCCGTCGAGGCCGCCCACCGCTACCTCCCCGCCCACGCCGGGGTGGGCGGCGACTGGTTCGACGTGATCCCGCTGTCGGGCGCACGGGTCGCCCTCGTGGTCGGCGACGTCGTCGGGCACGGCCTGCACGCCGCCGCCACCATGGGACGGCTCCGCACCGCCGTGCACAACCTCGCCATGCTCGACCTGCCGCCCGACGAACTCCTCACCCGCCTCGACGAGGTCGTCGCCCGCATCGACGAGGAGCAGACCGCCGGCGGCCGCGCGGAGGCCATCATCGGCGCCACCTGCCTCTACGCCACGTACGACCCGGTCACCTGCCGCTGCCAGCTCGCCCGCGCCGGCCACCTGCCCGCCATCGTGGTGAGCCCCGCCGGCGTCACGGACATCCCCGACACCCCCGTCGGTCCGCCCCTGGGCCTGGGCGGACTGCCCTTCACCACGATCGAGTTCGACGTTCCCGAGGGCAGCCGCCTGGTCCTCTACACCGACGGTCTGGTGGAGTCCCGGAGCCACGACATCGACGTCGGCCTGGACCGCCTGCGCGCCGCCCTGTCCCGCCCCGGGGACAGCCCGGAGCAGACCTGCCAGGCCGTACTGGGCGCGATGCTTCCGGCGGACTCGGCCGACGACATCGCCCTGCTGGTCGCACGCACCCGCGCCCTGCCGGGCGACCGGATCGCCGAGTGGAACGTCCCGCCCGACCCGTCGGCCGTGGCCGCTACCCGCGCCGCGGCCACGGAGCACCTGCGTCGCTGGGGCCTGGAGGAACTGGCCCTCGGCACGGAACTGATCCTCAGCGAGCTCGTCACCAACGCCATCCGCTACGGCGCCGGCCCGATCGGCGTGCGCCTCGTCCACGCCCGGACGCTGATCTGCCAGGTCGCCGACGGCAGCAGCACCTCGCCGCGCGTCCGGCTGGCCGCGGACACCGACGAAGGCGGACGCGGCCTCTTCCTGGTCGGACAGATCGCCCAGCGGTGGGGCACGCGCTACACCGAGAACGGGAAGATCATCTGGACCGAACAGAACCTCCCCTGACCACGCGGCCCGGCGGAGATCGGCGACGGGAGAGACCCGCCCCCGCGCCCCTGCCCGCGCGGACGGCGTGTGAGGAAGGTGTCAGCCCTGCGGCGGCACCGCGACGTGCGCCTCCCTGGGCACCGTGGTCGGCGCGTAGCGCGTCGCCGCCGGGGCGGTGGGGGTGAGGTCCCGGTGGATCACCTTCGACACGGCCTGGATCGTGTTCACGCCGTAGCTCATCGAGCCGTTCCCGTCGGTGAGCACCGTGATGGTGTAGTCGTGGCCGCCGCCCTGGAAGGTGCCGACGCTGTGCACGCGCCAGCCGCGCGTCGCGCGCTGCAGCCAGCCGTTC
The DNA here is from genome assembly GCF_055584185.1 of Streptomyces sp. NPDC104202. Taxonomy (NCBI): domain Bacteria; kingdom Bacillati; phylum Actinomycetota; class Actinomycetes; order Kitasatosporales; family Streptomycetaceae; genus Streptomyces; species Streptomyces sp. NPDC104202. The sequence continues at coordinate 23,835 of NZ_JBVJMN010000031.1, forward strand.
TTGACGTGCACGGACACGGAGGCGGGCGCGCCGGCGGGGGTGCCCCACTTCTGCGAGGTCACGACCTGGCCCATGAGCTTCTGGATGTAGGTGCGGGCGTTGTCGCTCAGGACCGTGTTCTTGCCGGTGATCAGCGAGAGCAGCCGCTGCTCGTCGGTGACGTTGATCCGGGTCAGGCCCCAGTACCCGCCGGATCCCGGAACGGTCCGCGTCATGCCGGCGGCCGCCAGGAAGCCCTTCACCTTGGTGACGCCGAGCTGGTTCCACAGGGAGGTGGTGGCCGCGTTGTCCGACTTGGTGATCATCGCGGTGGCGAGGCCGGACTCGCGAGCGGTCAGGTACCGGTTCGTCTTCTTCGCGTCCCACAGCAGCGTGGCGAGGACGGTCACCTTCACGACGCTGGCCGAGTCGTACGCGGTCGTGGCCCGCAGGGTGCAGGTCGTGTTGGTGGTGCGGTCCCGCAGACCGACGGCGACGGTGCCGGAGCGCGTGGCGAGCGCGGCCGTGATGTCCCGCTGCAGCTTGGTGGCGAGCCCCGCCTTGCCGGACGTGCAGCTGACCTGCGGCACGGTGGCCGCGGCGGCGGGCGTCGCGCCCGCGACGACCGGCACGAGCATTCCGGCGGCGGCCACCGCCGGAAGCACGCGGGCGCGCATCGATATGTGGTGATTCATGTGGGTCCCCCTGGAAACGAAGCGAACGCGCCCGCGGCGCACTCGCCTTATAGGACTCATGAGCGTACGGATGGTTGTACGACCCAAGAGAGCCGGGGTCGGGGGACGCGCGAGGCATCCGCCCGGGGGGTCCGCTACGAAGAACAGACAAGGGAGGAGAGAGGCGGTGGATCCGATGTCCGAGGAAGAGTTCCTCCGGCTCCTCGCCGAGGCCAAGGAGGAAGCCCGGAGGGTTTCCCTGCCCCCGGTGGCGGCCGACGACGAGTCGCTGTACGAACTGCGCGCTCAGCACGCCGAATCGGGAGCCGCGGCCCACTGATCGGGCCGGACGCCCCGGACGCGGACTGCAGCGGCCGACGGTGACCCTGCGAGGTCGTCAGGGGAAGGGGAGGCGGCGCGGCCGAGGAGCGGGCAGGCCCGCCGCCCCGGCCCCCGTCCTCCTCAGATGGGGGAGGAGGCCACCCGGGACGCGGGCACGGGGACGGCCGGAGCCTCCGCCGCGTACCAGGCAGCCGGGGTGGGAGCCATGGACGCGCCCCCCTCCCGGGAAGGACGCACGGCGAGGACGTGGTCCACCCCCATGCGCCGCTCGGCGAAGGCGAGCGACGCACCGGCGAGGTACAGCCGCCAGACCCTGCACGTCGTGGTGCCGACGAGCGCCTCGAACCGCGTCCAGTCGGCTTCCAGCCGCTCGCGCCACGCGTCGATGGTCCGCGTGTAGTGCTCCCGGACGGACTCGGCGTGCCGGACTTCGAGGCCCGACGTCTCCAGCACGTCGATGGTCCGGCCCACGGGCCTCATGTGCATGTCGGGAGCGATGTACGTCTCGATGAACCGTCCTCCGCCGGGCGCGACGTCCCCGCGCGACATCTGCTGGACGAAAAGCCGGCCCCCCGGCCGCAGGCAGCCGTACAGCTTGGCGGCGAACTCCGGATACTCGGCGTCGCCCACGTGCTCGCCCATCTCGACGGCCGTCGCCGCGTCGAAGCCGGCCGTGTCGATGTCGCGCCAGTGCCTCAGCTCGACGTCCACCAGATCGCTCACGCCCTCGCGCGCGCACCGGTCGACGACGAAGTCCCGCTGCGCACGGGACAGGGTGACGGCGGTCACGCGGGCCTTGTGCTCCACGGCCGCGTACACCGCCAGCGAACCCCAGCCGCAGCCCACGTCCAGCAGCCGGTCCCCGGCCCGCAGGCCGACCTTGCGGCAGATCAGCTCCAGCTTGTCGCGCTGGGCCTCGGCCAGTCCGTACGCCGGACCCGCCTCCCGCGTCCAATACCCGCAGGAGTAGGCCATCGACGCGTCCAGAAGCAGGGCGTAGAACTCGTTCCCGAGGTCGTAGTGGTGGCTGATCGCGGCCCGGTCGCGGCCCGTGCTGTGCATCCGGCCACTGAGTCGTGCCCGGCCGTCGGGACGCCGAGGCGGCGGTCCGGCCGCTCCCAGCCCCACGGCCAGGGCGCCCGCTCCCGCCAGGGCGGCGGGCCCTCGCCGGGCGACTCCCTGGTCACGCACCGCGCGACCGGCCCGGGACAGCGCGTCCGCGAGGTCCCCCTCGACGTCGAGGTCCCCGGTGACGTACGCCTCCGCCAGACCCAGTTCGCCCGGCTGCCACAACAGCCGGCGCAGCGCCGCGGGCGAACGGACCGTGACGAGCGGTGCGTCATCCGGGCCCGCGTGGCTGCCGTCCCAGGCGCGGAGCCGCACCGGCAGGGGCCCGGCCACGAAGCGGCCGAGCAGGTCGGCGAGACGATCGGCGGCCGTCCTCAACGCATGCTCCCTTCACCGAGGAGCATCTGGTCGACCGAGGCCGTCCCGGATCCGGTCACGGCCGTCTCGTGCTGTTCCACTCGCTGCTCCCGCCACCCGACGCGCCGCGGACGCGGCACGGTTCACCGGTACTTCGCAGCCGACGGCCCGCCGGATGGGAAGAAATGAGACGAGCGGCCGTCGGCCGTCCGACGCGAGGACTACGCGTCCTCCGGCACCAGCACACCCAGCTCGACGTCCTCGAACACCCGTGACCACCAGGAGTCCTCGTCCGAGAAGGCCGACGGATCCGCCTTTCGAGCCCGGTCGATCACCTCGTCCACCCAGTCCTCGTAGTCGTCGTCCTCGTCGCTCCTGCCGGAGCGGACGAAGTCCTCCCAGATCTCCAGCACCCTGGCCAGACCATCCACCGAGGCGTTGACCGGGCCGTACTGCTCCTCCGGCCCGTCGTGACAGCCCCTGACCATCCAGACCTCACCGCTGTCGGACCTCAGCCAGTACGTGTTGACACCGTCCTCGAAGGAACCGAGGAACACCGCCCGAACGCCGGCGACCTCCCGGACCCACAACTCCCTGTCCGGGTCGCGCACGAACATCCGGTGGCAGTCGACGGGCAGGCCCCGGTCGACGAGGAGACGCAGCGTCCCACCGTTCACCCCGCAGTCGGCGAGACCGTGCTCGTCATACGGCAACCAGGTCGCGTCACCCATGTCCATCACTCTGTCCTCCCCGTACGACGGCTGCGCCCGGATCCTCGCAGACCAGCCGGACGGCCCGTCGCGCACCCCCTGGCGGGCGAGGTGATCACGGCGCCCCGGGATCGCCCCGCCCCGGCCTGCGACGGCGCCTTGACGGCACAGGGAAGGCGGGCGGGGCCTGTGGTGTCACAGGCCCCGCCCGCTCTCTCCCGCCACCCGACGAGCTGCGTACGCGTCACCGGTGATGGCAGTCCCAGTGCCCCTTCACCCAGACGTGGTCCCAGTGGGCCGGCACGTACACCCACTTGTAGAAGTGGTCGTGCTGCCAGTACCCGTGCTGCCACTTCCCGTGGTGGTCGTGGTGCCCCTTGTGCCAGGTGTCGCGGTCGAACCGCTTCTTCTCCCAGTGACCCTTGACCCACTTCTTCTCCCAGTGGCCCTTCTTCCACTCGCAGCGGTCGTGACGGTCGTGCCCGTCGCCGTGGCCGGTCACCACGGTCGTGGCGACGGACGTCGGTGCGGGAGCGGCAGCCGCCGCCCCGGACATGCCGAGCGCCGCGCCGCCGGCCAGCAGGCCGGACGCGGCGGCCCCGGCCACCAGCCGGCGGACTCGCATGGACGTGGTCATGGGACACACCTCCTTCGGACGATCCGATGTGCGGACACGCACGGAGCGAGGGTCTGCGAGCGAGTCGATTCCCCTGACCACGCTTCCGGCTTCCGGTATCCGGCTTCAGCTCCGACGCCGAGGCCGAACGAGGTCGAAAGCCCTGATCCCGCTGTGCGCTTCGTAGGTGGGTTCGAAGCAGCGGGCGTCGCGGATGACCTGCTCCCCGGATTTCTGGAACAGCCGGATGCGATGCCGCTCTCAAGGGGTGCCCCGTACGTCATCCAACCGGTGCGCGGCTTCGAATACCCAGCAGGAGCACGCGTCCCACCCGAGTCGCCTTGGGGGCGGTCATGATCACTACCACGATGTCGCCATCGCCATCGCCATCGCCATCGCCATCGCCATCGGCATCGCCGTCGGCGTCGGCGTCGGTATCGGATGCTGCGTCGACTTCGATGCCGGTGCCGGTCGTCAGACGCCACAGCCTCGACCTCCCGTACGGCCTGCGAACGCCCGCCTGCGCCCGACGTGCGACCGCACGCTGGCTGGCGGCGGACGGCCGTCGGCCGGATCGGGCGGAGGACGCCGTGCTGATCGTCTCGGAACTGGTGACGAATGCCGTGCGCCATGCGCGCGGCCCCTGCGTGCTGACGCTGACCCTGCGCGACGCGCTCCTCGACATCGCCGTCGCCGACCGGAGCGAGGAACTGCCCCAGACCTCGTGGGACGGGCCGGTCGAAGGAGGTGGACTCGGCTTCCGCCTGGTGAGAGGGCTGGGAGGTCGCATCAAGGTCGTTCCGGCTCTCGGGGGCAAGACGGTGCACGTCGTGCTCGCCCTGCATGGCGACGGCCATGGCTTCGGCGACGAGGGCGGCCGCGGCGGCGATGCCCACGGTGCGGGTGACAGTGATGGGGGAGACGGTGGCGACAGTGAGGGCGGCGACGAGGCGGACGGCAACGGCTCCGGCTCCGGCTACGTCTCTGGCCGCGGCCGGCACGGCGCGCCGTGAGTCGCCCCTCGTCCCCGTCGTCCTCACCCGATTGCCGCCACCGCCCGGCGACGCCGGAGGATCACGGGCAGAGTCGGGCGAGGGCAGGGCCGAAGCACCAGATCCGCGCCGCGGGAGCGGCGGACGGCTGACGCAGAGGACGGTGAGCAGCGCGTGCCGCAGGGACACGCGGACGACGCAGCGGTGGAGGAGCTGCTGATGCGTTCGGCCGACGGGGACCACGAGGCGTTCGAGGGCGTGTACGACGCCCTCGCCGGCTCCGTCATGGGGCTGACCTGCCGCATCCTGAGGAACACGGCGCTGGCCGAGGAGGTGACCCAGGACGTCATGATCGAGGTGTGGCGGACCGCCGACCGCTACCGGCCCGAGCGCGGCACCGCCAAGGCGTGGGTCCTCACCCTGGCCCACCGCCGGGCCGTCGACCGGGTGCGCCACGTCCAGGCGAGCGCGGAGCGGGAACAGCACGTCGCGACGCTGTCCGAGGGGCGACCGATCGACGAGGTCGCCGAGACGGTGGAGGGCCGTGACGAGCGCCGCCGCGTGTACCGATGCCTCGCCCGGCTCGGCAGCGTCCACCGCGTCCCCTTGGTCCTCGCCTTCTACGAGGGTCTGACCTATCTCGAAGTGGCCCGCTCCCTGTCGACCCCGCCGGGAACCGTCAAGTCGAGAATGCGCGCGGGACTGCGCCAGATCCGCGCCTGCCTGGAGGAGGGATCATGACGTCCGCAGACGACCCGCACGCCGCGGTGGGCGCGTACGTCCTGCACGCCCTGCCTCCGGCCGAGGAAGCAGCGTTCGAGAACCACCTCGCGAGCTGTGATGAGTGCCGCCGCGAGGCCGATGACCTCCGCCGGGCCGTCGCCTCGCTCGCAGCGGCCGAGAGCATCCCCGTACCCCCCGAGGTGCGGCAGCGCACCCTGGACCGGATCAGAGCCGTCCGCCAGGAACAGAGCGGCGGCCGAGATCGCAGTGCCGGTCACATGCACGGCGTCCCCCAGGAACACGGCGTCCGCCGGGATCCCACCGCCCGCGACGAGCCGGCAGCCGCCCCCGCCCCCGCCCCCAAGTCCACGGCCCGCTCGGCGCGCCCGCCCAGCCGCCTGATGAAGCTGGCGCTGGCCGCATCCCTCGCGGTGGCCGTCGCGCTCGGCGGCTTCGCCCTCTGGCAGCACTCCGAGGCCGACGACGCCCGCACGAGGGCGATCCAGGCAGAAACACGCGCCCGCGGTGACGGCACGGCCTTCGCCGCCGTCCTCACGGCCCCCGACGCTGCCCTGCACACCCAGAAGCTCCCCGACGGCGCCAGCGCCGCCGTCGTCGTCTCCCGCAGCCAGAACCGCGCGGCCTTCACCGCCCGCGCCCTCCCCGTCCTGACCGGCGACCGCGTCTACGAACTCTGGTACGCCGCAGACACGGGCGCCCTGCGCCCCGCCGGCCTCCTGCCCGGCTCGGGCGAGGACTCCGCCCGTCTGCTCTCGGGCCCCCTGGGAGACGCCGCCGCCGTCGGCATCACCGTCGAGCCCGCGGGCGGCTCCGCGCAGCCGACCTCCGAACCCCTGGGCATCATCCCCATCGGCACATGAAGCGGCTCAGAGGCAGCGAAGGAGGGTCCGGAGGCTGACGTCCCTCACGCACGACGACGGCAGCGCCCGCCGCCCGGCGGTTGATAGCGTGATCGCCGTGACAGACCTGGAAGAGCTCGTCCTGAGCCCTGGCGAACGAGCCCGCGGGGTTCGCGTCGACAGCGTGATGTTCACGATGGACTGGTCCGGTGAGGACCACCCCGGCCGACTGGCCGAGTTCGTGGCCGATCGCGTACGGGCCTTCGGGGTGGAGCCGACCGACGTCGACACCCACGCCGTCCACCGCGTGGCCGAGACCGACCCGACACTGCGCCGCGGTGATGTGCCGGTCCGTCAGCTGGATCACCTCTCCGATGTGCTGGCGGATCTCCGCTGCACGCTCTTGGTGTGGGAGAACGGCACCGACAGCTACGAGGTGTTGGTCGCGCTCACCGACGAGCGGGAGCCGGCCGGGTTGATGCACCACGGTCTGCCGGTGCGGGCCTGGGGCGCTGAACCCGACAGCACCCTGGTCAGCCTGGACTGCCCGAACTGCTCACAGATGCTCGTCTGGGAATTGCCGGCCGACCAGAACCTGGCCGACGAGCACTGCGATTGCGGAGCCCCACTGTTCGACGCCACGGGGAGTCCGCTGCCCCACGTCACCCTCCACGGCTGAGCCGCTCGGCGCCCCTGGCCCCGACGCGTCCTCACCGCTCTTCTTCTTCTCCTCCCGTTGGTGCCACGACCCGAAGAAGCCTCGTGGCCGATCTCGTGCCGCAGCACCCTCTTCTCGGGCACCGAGGCATGACCGTCTCCGCCTCGCTCGTAGACTTGCGACGTGGCATTCATGAGCACCCCGCACTGCTGCTTCCTCTGAGAGGAAGGCGCTGAGGGCGACGCCGCACGGCGCCGCCCTCCTTGCTGTGCCTGCCGCGCGCACCGCGCCCGACGCTGCCGTTCCTTTCCGAGGCAGTGACGCCCTGAACGCGCAGGCACGATCCCTTCCCTTCACCCCTTGCCAGGAGTGCCTCGTGCCCATGCCGCTTCCCCCTGCCCTCGATCTGTCCCTCGATCTGCTGCGCTGCCCGACGTGCCGTACGCGCCGCCTGCACCCCGACCGCGGCGCGCTGCGCTGCCCGCTGGGCCATGCCTTCGACATCGCCCGGCACGGCTATGCCGGCCTGCTGACGGGCACCCGCGCCACCAGCGGCGACGACGCGGCCATGGTGCAGGCCCGGGACCGATTCCTGTCCACCGGCGCCTACGCGCCCATCCGCGAAGCGGGGGCCCGCCTGGCGACCGACGCCGTGCCCGAGCAGGGAACGGTGGTGGACGTGGGATGCGGCACGGGCTACTACCTGGCCGGCGCGCTCGACCGGCTGCCCGGCGCTCGTGGCCTGGGGATGGACACCTCGGTGCGCGCGCTGCGTTCGGCAGCACGAGCCCACCGCCGGGCCGCCGCGGTGGCCTGGGACGTCTTTCGCCCGTTCCCGCTGGCCGACGGGGCGGCCGATGTCGTGCTGGACGTGTTCGCGCCACGCAACCCGGCCGAGTTCCACCGCGTCCTGCGCCCGACCGGCCGGCTGGTCGTCATCCGGCCCACCGGTCGGCACCTGGCCGAGCTGCGTGGCCGAGTACCCGCGATGGTCACGATCGATCCGGCCAAGGAACAGCGTCTGCACCGGGCGCTGAGCCCCTTCTTCGAGGCTGTCACCACCGAACAGGTCGAGTACCCCGCGGTCCTGTCCAGGCCGGATGTCCTGGACCTGGTGGCGATGACGCCGAGCGCACGCCATGTGAGCCGCGCGGACCTGGACGACGACGGCCTCCTGCCCGACCAGGTCACCGTCTCCGTGCTGGCCACCGCCTACCGGCCCCGCTGACCACGAGCGGGCGCAGACGCCCGCTGACCGACGCGCAAGAGGGACGCCTGGCGCCCTGCCTTTCCCCCCGAAACGGAGACGGCAGGGCGCCCGTTCGCCGACCACCGTCGTCTCATCGAAGGAACCATCTACCGGTACTGGTACCAGCCCGGTATCCCCCGAGAGGTCTGTCCGCAGCCGCGCCGGCGGTGATCATCGCTCGGCTACGGAGTGGAGAGACTCGACCTGGGGGACAGAGCCGGACGGCGCCTTCGACGCGTTGGCTCGTGTGCTGGTTTCGTGCGGGATCGAGGCCACTGCACGCCGCCTCACCTGGGGAGACGTACCGCGCCCCTGCTATCGTGCGCCGATGTCAACGATCAAGCAGCTCCAGGTGACCATCGACTGCGCGAATCCCACGCGCCTCGCGGCCTTCTGGTGCGAAGTCCTCGGATACGTCGTACCTCCGGTCCCGGAGGGGTTCGCGACCTGGGAGGAACACGACCGATCGCTGCCGAAGGAGGAGCAGGTCGTGTACTTCGGGTGCAGCGACCCCTCGGGTGCCGGCCCCCGGGTGCTCTTCCAGCGTGTTCCCGAGGCGAAGGTGGTCAAGAACCGCGTGCATCTCGACGTGCGGGCCGGCCTGGGCCTGGTGGGGGAGGAGCGCCTCTCCACGCTGGAGGCCGAATGCGCACGGCTTGTCGCGCTCGGCGCGACCCATGTGCGCACCATGCTCGCGGACGGGGAGAACGAGTCCTGCATCGTGATGCAGGACATCGAGGGCAACGAGTTCTGCCTCGACTGAACTTCCTCCGAGACCGCGGCGCGGCGAGCGCTCTCCCTCGGACCTGACAGGTCCCACGTGCCGCAGGAGACAAGAGTGACTCAGCCCGCCCTGAGCGGGTCAGCCCTCGTCGAAGCCGCGGAAGGTGTTGGATTCGTCCGCGGCGTCGGCGCACTCGGCAAAGTCCGTGTCGGCGATGCCGCGATTGGTCGAGACGTCAGGGAACCATCGCGCGGGGACCCTGAACGTCCGACCGGGTTCGGCCGAGAGGTCCACGGTCGGGGGCCAGGCAGTACCGACTGCCCCTGATCCTGCCGCGACACGCGCCCATCACGGCCATGCGGCGTCGGTCCACCCTCCGGGCGCAGACCTCGGTGAACGCCGCGACCGGACCGGGCACCGACCATCCCCGGACGCGGCCCCCAGGCGCCGCCGCCTGTATGGGCGCCGGCACCCATCAGTGGGGATGCTGGGCTCGTCGGCGATCCGACCAGGGACAACTTTGCGCCTTTCCAGTGGCGTTGCGCCGCGACGGCCTCGCTGCTCCTATGCTTCTACACGAGTGTAGATTCTGCTGACGCTGATCTTCGAACACCGCCCTGCCGGCATGCCCGCAGGTCGACAACCGTGCTCGGAGGGAGGGCTGTCGGTGGATCTGCTCGGGCTGCTCGTTCCCAGGGAGGGACCTTTCATGGCTTCGATCGATCTCGACAAAGTGCTGGACAAGGCGTGGGCGGACAAGAGCGTGGCCGAGGTCCTGGCGGCCCCGGTGGACGCGCTCAAGGGCGTCAGTGAGCGGCAGGGGGAGCTGCTGAAGGAGGCGTTCGGGATCAAGACGGTCGCGGACCTGGCCGACCTGAAGTTCGCCCGGTGGGCCCAGGCCCTCGCCGCTCTGGACGCCGCGAAGTAGGAGCCGGCGTCGCCCGTGTCATCCCTGCGCCCCGACGCCAGGCCGTCGGGGCGCCTGATCCTCATGAACCATGACTGAAGGAGTGAACGCCACGATGGTGTTCCATCGTCTGCTCGGATCGATGGGCGTCGGAGGCCCGGCCGTGGACACGGTGCTCGGCCACGCCGGCGCCACCCCTGGGGGAAGCCTGTCAGGCGAGGTCCGCCTGACAGGGGGCCGCGCGGACTTCGACATCGACCGCATCACGCTCGAACTCGTCGCCCGCGTCGAGGCCGAGACCGAGCAGGGCGAGCACGGCGGCACCGTCGTCTTCGAACGCTTCACCGTCGGCGGCGGTTTCCGCCTCCGCGAAGGCGAGCAGTGCAGCGTGCCCTTCGTCATCACTCTGCCGTGGGAGACGCCGATCACGGAGCTGTACGGGCAGCCCCTGGGCGTCGTCCTCGGCGTGCGCACCGAACTCGGCGTCGCGGGCGCCAAGGACACGGGCGACCTCGACACGCTGACCGTCCGCCCTCTGCCCGTACAGGAAGCGGTCCTGGAGGCGCTCGGACAGCTCGGCTTCGGATTCAAGTCCGCCGACCTCGAACTCGGACACATCGCCGGCACGGGCCAGCAGCTGCCCTTCTACCAGGAGATCGAGCTCACCCCCGCCGCCCGGTACGCCCACCAGGCGAACGAGGTCGAGATCACCTTCCTCGCCCACTCCGCGGGCATGGAGGTCGTCATGGAGGCGGACCAGCGCGGCGGCCTCTTCTCCAGTGGTCATGACGCCCTCGCCCGTCGTACCGTCAGCCACGGCCAGGCCGCCACCACCGACTGGAACACCGAAGTCGACTCCTGGATCCACCACCTGCTCTCCTCCCGAACGGGCCACGCCAACCACCCCGACCACTCCGGTCATCCCGACCACGGCGCCCACAGCGACGCCCCGCACGGTCACCCGTACACGCACAAGGACGAGGGCCACCACCGTTCCGGCCCGGGCATGGGCACCGCCGTCGCAGCCGGTGCCGCGGGCCTGGCCGTCGGTGTCGTCGGCGGGATGGTCGCCGCCGAAGTCGTCGACGAGATCGGGGACTTCTTCGAAGGAGACGATGACGAGGACGACGGCGATGAGGGTGGCGACGAGGAGTAGCTTCCCCGCCGCCGTCGACCTGGCGCTCGCAGCCGGCTCCACCCACTGATCACCGATGCTTTCTACAGTCCTGTAGATTTACGAGGCCCGGTCACGGACCCGGCCCACGCCAGGAAGGAAGAGGGACCGCATGTTCGGCATCAGCGAGATCGCCATCATCCTCATCGTCGCCATCCTGATACTCGGAGCCCGGCGGCTCCCCGAACTCGCCCGTTCTCTCGGGAAGTCCGCCCGCATCCTCAAGAGCGAGGCCAAGGCGATGAAGAACGACACGACGCCACAGGCCGCGACCCAGACGATCCGTGGTGAAGCAACCGGCCGTGGGACCACGCCCTAGCATCCCCCCACAGCACCGACTGACACACAACCAAAGGAAGCGGCCATCATGGGAATCCTCGCCTGGATCATCCTCGGGCTCCTCGCCGGCGCCCTCGCCAAGCTCATCCTCCCCGGCCGTGACCCAGGTGGCTGCATCGGCACCACCGTCATCGGGATCGCGGGTGCCGCCCTCGGCGGATGGCTCTCCGCCGAGCTCCTCGACCGGCCCATCGACAAGCAGTTCTTCGACCTCCCCACCTGGGGCGCGGCCATCGTGGGCTCGCTGGTCCTGCTCATCGCCTACCGCATACTCTTCGGCAACTCCCGCGACTGACGCCCCCACCGCAGCCGTGCCCTGACCGCTTGCCCGAGCTCCGGCCAGGGGCGTCAGCCCGGACGGCACGCGGGGTCGAGCCCTGCGTGCCGTCCCGTTCGTCCACCAGCGCCGGTGCCGCGCATGGACGGTCCTCCAGCAACGGAACCCGTCAGATCAGTCCGTCCCCGACCAACGGCAACGAGTCGCCTGTCCGACCTTCATGGGATCCGTCGGCCAGGATCTAAGGCGTGACGTCGAACCGAGGGGGTTGGAGCCCGGCCACGCAGCTGGTGTCCGGGTGGGTGGGACGGTTGAAGAACGACGTGGTGATCTCCTGGGCGCAGGGTGAGTCGGCGAAGACGACGTGGGCGACGTACGGGATGGTGACGGCGGTGGAGCGGCTCAGGGTACGGGTGGCGTAGGCGCCGTTGCTGGGTGCGGTCTGGGCGTCGAACCCGCCGGAGAGGGCGAGGGTGGGGATGTCGCTGCGGGTGACGTCGCGGATCGAGGACGGGGCAGGGGGGACGTCCCAGGCGCGGCAGTCGTCGTGGAGCCAGGCGAGCTGCGGGGCGTTGGGCAGCATGGAGCGGGGGAAGGTCGGGAAGGCCCGGTGTCCTGCGCGGATGACGTCGGCGCGGCTCTCGTAGGGGGTCCACTGGCTGCAGAAGATCCCGTAGACGAGGCCGTGGGCCACTCGGCCGATGGCCTGGGGGCTGTACTTGCCGCCCGCCAGCTGTTCGGCGATGCGCTGGGGGTTGCCGTGGGCCAGTTCGTCGATGGAGCGCGGCACGCCCTCGGCGACGTGTGTGGCGGAGGTGAGCCAGGCGACGAGGCTGCTTCCGTCCAGGACGACCTTGACGGGCTCCGGGTGGACCGGGACGGTGACGGTGGTGGTGAGGGGGTCGGCCTCCAGCTCGCTGACGAGGCGGAGGAAGGTGCCCTTGAGGTCCGGGTAGCGCGTGTTGCAGGAGGGCTGTTCCGCGCACGCCTTGAACAGGCCGTCGAAGCCCTCGCGCGCGGCCTTCCACGTCACCGCGCCGCCGGCGATGGACGGCGGCAGGACGCCGTCGATGCCGACCGACCTGATGCCCTTCGGGTGCAGGCGCATGTAGTTGAGCGCCAGGTGTGTTCCGTACGAGATGCCGAAGACGTTCCACTTCTTGACCCCGAGGGTCTTCCGGAGGGCGTCGTAGTCGGCTGAGCTCTCGACGTCGTCGTACGTGCTGCGGTCGGCTCCCTGGGCGGCGACGCGGTCGCGGCACCGGCGCGTCGCCTCGACGTGCAGGCGGCCGGTCGACGGGGCGTTGGAGACGAGGCCCAGGGCGCGGGCGTTGAACCGGTCGATGTTCGGGCAGGTGAGCTCGGGGGTGGCCGAGTACGTGCCGCGCTGGGACATGAAGACCACGTCGCGGTCGCGGTTCAGGTTGCCGGCGAGCGCCATCGGGATCTCGGAGACGGCGTCGTCGCCGGGGCCGCCGGCGAACCACACGATCGGGTCGGGCGCGGGCGTGCTGCTCTGCGCGGGCATGACCGCGACGGCGAGGGTGATCCTGCGGCCCCCGTGGCCGCCGGCCGCCCTTGGACCCTCGGGGCGCGCGCTCCCGGAGCGCTTCTCGGGCACGGTGAGCGTGCCGCAGCGGGCGCGGCCGAGTTCGGGGATCGGATCGGCGGTTCTGGGGCAGGGGCCCGGCTCGAACCGTGCGTCGCCCACCGTACGGGCGACCGTGCCGATCGGGGCGTCGTGCCCGGCCCCGGCCCGTGCGGGCGTGGCGGCGACGCAGGCGACGAGTGCGCCGGACGTGGCCGCTGCCAGTGCGGCCGTGAGCCGTCGCGCCGGGCGTCGGCTGGAGGTCGTGCGAGAGGACATCGTGCGTACTCCGGTCAGGGAACGAGGGTGAACGGCTTGGGGGTGACTCCCGCCACGCAGCCGGTGTCCGGCGCGTAGGGACGGGCGAGGAAGGAGCGGAGGACGGACGCGGCGCAGGGCTGCTGCGGCACCACCCAGTGGGTGATGCCCGGAACGACCACGGCGGTCGACCGGGACAGGGTGCGGGCCGCGTACGGCCCCCAGCTCGCCCCGGTCTTCGCGTCGAAGGATCCCGTGACGGCGAGCGCGGGCACCTTGCTGCGGGTGGTCACCCGCTGGACCGCCGTACGGTCGGGCACGTTCCACGCGCGGCACAGGTCGTGCTCGAACGGCAGCTGCGGCGCGTGGGCCAGCACCGAGTCCGGCCACCCCGGGAACGCGCGGCGCCCCGCCTCCAGGACGTCCCGCTGGGAGAAGCCCGGCGCCCACTCCGCGCAGGCCACCGAGTGCGTCAGCCCGTGGGCGAACTCACCGACGGCCGGCGTCGCACCGGCGGCCTGCGCACGCGCGAGGCGCTCCGGATGTCCTGCGGCGAGTTCGTACAGCACCGCCGGGACGTCGACGGCCGGTACCGGTCCGCCGTCGGCGACGAGCAGGTTCACCAGCGTGCCGCCGTCGAGGACGACCTCGACCGGGGTTCCGCCACCGGGCGGCTCCGCGGTCAGCCGCAGAGGGCTCGCCTCCAGCCGCCGGACCTGCTCGGTCAGCGTGCGGGACAGAGCCGGGTACCGGGACGCGCACGCGGGCTGGGCCTCGCACGCCGCGAAGATCGCGTCGATCCCCTCACGGGCGCTGTCCCAAGCCCACGGCAGGCTCACGATCTGCGGCGGCACGACCGAGTCGATCGCCACCGAGCGGATGCCCTGCGGGTGCCGGCGCAGATAGGTGAGAGCCAGGTCGGTGCCGTACGAGTACCCGTAGACGTTCCACCTCTTGATGCCCAGGGCCCTGCGCAGCGCGGCGAAGTCCGCCGCGTTCTCCGTGGTGTTGTACGCCCCGAGGTCGATGCCCTCGGACGTCAGCCGGTCCCGGCACTCCTTCGCCGCCCGCACCAGCCCTCGTCCCGTGGCGGGCGCGTCGTACGGCAGGCCCACGGCGGCCGCGTTGAAACGGTCCATCTCCGGGCAGGCCAGACTCGGCTGGGAATGAAGCGTGCCGCGCTGGGCCACGACGATCAGGTCCCGGTCGCCGTTCACCCCGGACGCGACGAGGAACGGGATGGCCCCGAACGCGTCACCGCCGGGCCCCCCTTCCATGAACACCACGGGATCCCCGCTCGACCTCTTCGCCACAGCCGGGACGACGGCCACGGCCAGCCGGACCGTCCGTCCCGTCCGCCGCTCGCGGTTCTCGGGAACCTCCAGGAACCCACATCTGCCGGGCACCGGCTCGGGCGTCTCCGGGCACGGCGCCGGCACGAACCGCGCGGGGTACTCCGATGCCGGCGGGCCACCCGGCGACGACCGCGCGCCGCCCGGCGCGGCCGCCACGGCACCGACCACCGCGAGCCCCGCGGCGAGGAGCGCCACTCTCGTACGCGCCCGCCGCCCGCGGCGCCGGGAAGGCGGCCGATCGTGGCTCCGCGGGTTTCTGCCGTCACCGGACGGCCCGGGTTCGGGTCGGGGAGCGATGTCCTGTTCCGCCATGTGCTCTCGTCTCTCTGACGCCCCGGGCCGGTCCCGGCCAGGGTGCGATGGGCATGGCTGCGCCCGTCGCACGGCGGGGTGGGCGCGCACATGCCAGCCTGCGTTCGCCGAGGGACGTCCACCACTCCGGGCCTCCACTTGGCGCAGCCCGGTACGTACCGCGGGCGGGCCACGTCCGGAGAAGCCCCTGGGTGCGGTATCGCGATGTCCCGGGCCTGTCGGAGCGGCGAACGCCGCCGTCCGCGTACTCGAACGGGAGCGATGGTCTCCGGGCATCGTGGCAGTGGCGCTCCGCGTATGGTCCGTGCGCGTCCACGGCACCCGACGCCGCTGGAATCCCTGGGAGGCCGAGTTCACCTGTGCGTGCTGCGGCGCGGGGTGGGCCCGGGACAGACTGGAGGACGCCTAGCTCATGCTTCCGTCGAAGGCCGCTGGTGAACTGCGGGTGCAGGTGGAGCGCCTGGACGGTGTGCTCCTCCGTCGCACGCATCACGAGCCGATGAGGGAAACGGAGTCGGCGTGGTGGCACCGACGGTGCTGACCGTGGCCGCGCTCCCCGAACAGACTCCCCATGACGGGCGGCCTCGGAGACTCCGGCGACGACCGTGTCACATGCATCTGGTCAACGTATGCGCGGCCCATGCGGGTTGGACGCACTGCCGCCGCACAGGGTCGGGCGGTCGCGGGGACGGGTGGCGTGACGGATCGTCGTACCAGGCTCGGTCCGGCCCGTCCCACCGGCTCCGCGGCCACCAGGGCCGCGGAGCCGGCACGGCCCGCAGCCCCGCCCGCCTTTCCAGGAGCCCGCGCCGTAGCCCCGCGGCCCCCGCTGGTTCGTCACCCCGACCCTTCCGCACCCGGTCGGAGGTCCGTGGGGCGGTACGCCCGGGTCGCGATGTCGATGAAGGAGCGGATGAGCGGATTGGTGTCGCCCTGGTTCCACACGGCCACCACGCGGCTCGGGGGCATGTCGGTCAGCGGTACCACGGCCAGCTCGGAGGGGAGGTCGTGGCCGAGTGGGGCGAGGCCGATCGTGCCGTTCCAGAGCACGGCGTGCAGGCATTCCTGGACGGCGCGTACGACGGGGCCCGTGCGGGGCGAGCCGCCGTTCCAGTACGCCTGCCAGAGGGGGTCGGTCCCCTCGGGGAACTGGAACCAGCGGCGGGCGGCCAGGTCGGCCAGGCGGAGCCGCTCGTGTCGGGCGAGGGGGTCGTCGGCGCGGAGGACCACGCCGACCGGGTCGGCGCGGAGGGCGCGGACCGTCAGGGCGGTCTCGTCGAACGGTCCTCGGGTGAGGGCGATGTCGACGAGGCCGGCGCGGAGCCCGCAGGTGGGGTCGGTGAGGTCGGTCTCGCGGATGTGGAGGTCGATGCCGGGGAGGCGGGTGCGGTAGGCGGCGGCGAGCCTGGCGACTCCGGGGTCGGTGCCGTCGCCGAGGATGCCGATGGTGAGGGTCGCGACGCCGGCTGCCGCGGTCACGCGGGTCCGTACGCGGTCGGCGTGGTCGAGCAGGCCGCGCGCCTCGTCGAGCAGGACCGAGCCCACCGGAGTGAGCGCGACGCCTGCGGATGAGCGCGTGAACAGCAGGGCTCCGATCTCGGTCTCCAGCTGCTTGATCGCCCGGCTCAGCGGCGGCTGGCTCATGTGCAGGCGCGTCGCGGCCCGGCCGAAGTGGAGTTCCTCGGCGACCGCCACGAAGTAACGCAAGGTTCGTAGCTCCACCCTGCAACGATACCCGTGGGGTATCGGCATGGCGGGATCGGTCTTGGACACGGCAAGTGCCTGGGCGGTGGACTCGTGGGCATGACCGAGGACACGAAGACCGACGAGCCGCAGCCCGCCCCCGCCCTGTCCGTGGTGGGTCCCGGGCCGGGTGAGGCGATCGTGCGGGGAACCACCCGCATGCGTGTTCCGGAGGACGGCAGGCACACCGGACAGCGGCTCGCGATCGCCGGGTCCGTCCTCGCTCCGCACACCCAGGGGCCGCCGCGGCACCGCCGCCACGGCCGACACGACGGGGGCTTCCGCATCCGGCCGACGTCGAGGCGACGAGCCGATGCGCGACCGTGGCGGCCACCGACTGCGGCTGACCGCCAGCGCGGCACGGTACGGCGTGGCCCGTACCTCGGACCGCTTCCTGGGCGGGAGGCCGTCTCCCGCGCCAAGAGGTGGTGCCGCGCCGAGGGTTCCAGGACTCCGTGGGCGGACGACGCCTCACCAGGACCCCGCCCGTGCCTCAGTCCGCAACGATCCATCGACAACCGACGCACCCCACGGCCCCGTCAACCGGTGGTCCACGAACGGAAACCATGAACATCGCCTACTGGCTCGTCGCGGGAACCCTCGCGCTCTTCTACCTCTACGCGGGTGCGTTGAAGGTGGCCCGAAGCCGTGACCGACTCCGGCCGATGATGGCCTGGGTCGACCGCATGCCCCTACCCGCCGTCAGGGCGCTCGGGGGCGTCGAGATACTCGGCGCGATCGGTCTGATCTTGCCGCCCCTGACGGGCATCGCTCCCTGCCTCGCACCCGCCGCCGCCGTCGGCTTCGTCCTTCTGCAGGTCGGCGCGATCGCGGTCCACCTCACCGGCGAGGACCGCCGGATCGCCCTCAACGTCGGGCTCACGCTCACCGCGGCGGTGACCGTCTGGCTGGCCGCAGCGACCGTCACGGCCACCGCGCCGTGAGCGGGTGAATCGCCGAACTTGACGGGTCGCGGCGAGGAGCGAGCAGCAGGACGGTGCCCCCTCGGGGCCCGTCTCCACGCGGATCGCGCCCGTGCGCGGCCGGCCATCACCGGCCGAGCCATGCGCGGGCGCGACCCAGCCGATCGTCTGGCCGCAGCCGGCCCTCACGATTCCTCAGGCGCCGACGCCGGCTCCGTGCGCCCGCGCAGTTGATGCGGGCGCAGCCGCTGCCGCTGGCTGCTTCTCGGGACGGCCACCGGGCGGCGGCGTTCCGACGTCTCGCCCGGCAGTCGGGCCGTCAGCGGGCGGCGCGGTTGTTCCTCGGGGCGGGGCGGTGGGGTCGCGCTCGTCTGCAAGCGGGATCCCAGGGCGACTGCGCCGATCAGCAGGGTCACGATGATGAGTCCGATGACGTGCACGAGAGCCTCCTGTCGAAGGGACGGGGCATACGGCACATATACGGCGGCTGTTCGGTCGGTGGATGAACAGAAGGGGCATTACACCCGACTGGGCGCATGGGTCGCGGCCGGAGGTGCGCGACGGACCGGAGCGCGCTAAGGGGGCCGGGCCAGAGGACCGGTCCACGGGCCGGCGTGTCGGGTCGGAACGGGGACGGTGGACGCGCGCCGAGTGGGTAGACGCCGCCAAAGGCGGCCCTGGGGATGCCGGGGCGGCCGGCGTTCGGGTGGGGGAGGAGGGTCCGGTGGTTGCGTGGCGTCGGCGGGACGAGCCGCATCGGAAAACGACGAAAGGTATGACCGTGACTTCTGCGTCTTCCCCCCAGTACACCGTTCCGGGCGTGTCCGCCCAGGACAGCAAGGACATCATCGGCGTCCTGCAGCAACGGCTGCACTCGCTCAACGATCTCGCGCTCACGCTCAAGCACATCCACTGGAACGTCGTCGGGCCGCATTTCATCGCGGTGCACGAGATGATCGACCCGCAGGTGGACCAGGTCCGGGCGATGACCGACGACCTCGCCGAGAGGATCGCGACCCTCGGCGGGGAACCCAACGGGACCCCCGGTGCCCTGGTCGCCGACCGCACCTGGGACGACTACTCCATCGGGCGCGACGAAGCCATCGCGCACCTGGGCGCCCTCGACCTCGTGTACACCGAGGTCATCAAGGACCACCGCACGGCCATGCAGAGCACCGAGCACTCCGACCCGGTCACGCAGGACATGCTGATCGAGCAACTGCGCGGCCTGGAGCTGTTCCAGTGGTTCGTGCGCGCCCATCTCGAGAACAGCGGGGGGACGCTCAGCACCGCCCGCGCCACGACCGAGCAGGCCGCGGCCGGCAAAGCGGCAGATCAGGCCCGCACTCAGCCCTGAGTGACCGTTCCGGTGGCGGCGGCCGGAGAGTAGCAGCGGCCGGCCGGTCGCGCGCGGAGGAGCGGGCGACGATGCGCGCCCCCCTGAGGCGCGCATCCGCCGCCCGGCCATCGAGGGAAGTGGGGGTGTCGGTGCCGGCCACGGTGTCCCGAGGGGCGCCAGGCACCACCCCGAGACCCAGTCACACGGACGGGATTACCCATGGACATGCACATCTACGGCGGGCAGGTACTGGCCGCCGGCGTCTGGCAGTCCGGTCTTGCCCAGTTGCTCGGCGGACTGATCGTGGTCGTGGTGCTGATCGGCGCCTTCATGTTCGGCATCAGGGTCAAGAACAAGGAGCTGCCCCCGCCCGACCCCGAGTCCCAGCCGCATCGCCCTGACAACGGCCAGCTGCCGGGTGAGGTGTCGGAGTACCGCAAGCCCTCCGAGATGCCCCGGACCGACGGCGAACACCGGCTCATGCCGCACAACCTCACGAACACGGGCGAGGCCGACCTCGAACCCCAGAGCGAGGAGAAGCGCAAGTGGCGCGGCATCTCCAGCGGCGGCTTCGGCAGCGGAGGCACCGGCCACGGCGACTGAGCCGGTACGAGGCAGTCGGGCACCCCACCTCGGCCGGCCGCCCCTCCGACCGCCCGTCTGGCCTCCATCGCCTGCCGGAGCCGGCATCGGCACCGACGGAGACGGCAGCACCGAGCCGGCATCGGCACCGACGGAGACAGCAGCACCGGCACCGGCACCGGCATCGGGCACGGCGGCACCACGTGCGCACGCGGCGGGAGCCCCCTCTGGACTGAGGGGGCTCCCGCCGCGTGTCCTGCCTCCGTTCAGAGGAAGGAGGACAGGCCGTCCAGGAACCGGTCCACGTCGTCGGCGGTGTTGTACGGCGCGAGCCCGACGCGCAGGGCGGGGGAGGGCAGCTTCAGCGCCGTGAAGGGTTCGTACGCGTAGAAGGATCCGGCAGGGGCAAGCACCCCGCGTGCGGCCAGGTGGGTCTGGGCGTCGCGGGCGTCTCGGCCTTCGAGGGTCATCAGGAGGGTCGGCGTACGGTCGGCCGCCTTCGCGTGCAGGGTGACCGCGTCGCCGAGGGCGTGCAGGCCCGCTTCCAGGCGGCTGCGCAGCACCAGCTCGTGCCGGTGAAGTGAGCCCAGGGAGTGCGCGAGCCGCTCCCTGCGCGTCGCTCCGGTGCCCGGGTCGAGGGCGGCGAGGAAGTCCACGGCCGCGGTGGCTCCGGCCAGGAGCTCGTAGGGCAGCGTGCCGAACTCGAAACGCTCCGGCACGGTGTCGGGAGACGGCAGGAGCTTGTCCGGGCGGACGGTTGCGAGGAGGTCGGGCAGACCGGCGAGCACGGCGCAGTGCGGGCCCAGGAACTTGTACGGGGAGCAGACGAACAGGTCCGCGCCGAGGGCGGGAACGTCGACCAGGGAGTGCGCGGCGTAGTGGACCCCGTCCACGTACACCAGGGCGCCGACCTCGTGCGCGCGGTCGGCGATCCGCCGCACGGGGGGCTTGGTGCCGAGTACGTTCGAGGCCGCGGTGAGCGCGACCAGACGCGTCCGGGGCGACAGGGCCCGCTCGAAGGAGTCGAGGTCGAGCTCCGTCGTCGCGCCGTCGACGTCGATCCAGCGGACGGTCACGCCGGTGCGTTCGGCCGCCTGGATCCAGGGGCGGACGTTGGAGTCGTGATCCAGGCGGCAGAGGACGATCTCGTCGCCGGCCCTCCAGTCCTTGGCCAGGTGGCGGGAGAAGTCGTAGGTGAGCTGGGTGGCGCTGCGCCCGTGGACGATGCCCTGCGCGGGGACGCCGAGCAGGTCGGCGTAGGCGGTCCGGAATTCCGTCACGGCGCGTTCCGCGTTGAGCTCGGAGAGGCTGACGGACCCCCGGTTCGACAGGGGGCCGGTCAGGGTCGCGGCGATGGCGTCGGCGACGGGACGGGGGGTCTGCGTACCGCCCGGGCCGTCGAAGAAGGCGAGGCCGCTGTCGAGGGACGGGAAGTGGGCTCGCAGAGCGGTCAGGTCGATGGCCATGGCCTCAGCTTTCGGGAGCAGCACGGGTCCTGCGGGCGTCAGGGCGATGCGGGTGCGGGTGCAGGTGCGAGATCGGGTGTGCGGGTGCGGGCGCGGTGGTCCTGCGGGCTCTCTAGACTCTGGCATCGGCACGGGGACACGTAAAGCGAGGGATCAAGAAGGGAGAGTTCACGGTTCGTGAAGGCCCAGCCCGATCTGAAGCTCCTCTCCACGTTCATGGCCGTGGTGGAGCGCGGCTCCATGGCCGAGGCCGCGTCGGTCCTCGGGTACGTCCCCTCCGCGGTGTCCCAGCACGTCGCCGCGCTGGAGCGCGACCTGGGCGTCGAGCTGCTCGTCCGACGCCCGGGGAGCAGGCTGATCCTGACCGCCGCGGGTCGTTCCCTCGTGCGGGCGGCACGGACGCTCTTCGAGGCGACCGCCCGGTTCCAGGACGCCGCCGACGGCATCGCGAGCGGTGAGATCGCCGAACTGCGCGTCGGCGCCTACCCCAGCGCGGTGAGCCACCTGCTGCCCGAAGTCCTGTCCGCGCTCGAAGGCCGTGATCGCGGCGCCCGCATCCGTCTGGTCATCGTGGAGACCCACGAGGGGCTGCCCAGGGTCACGTCGGGCGACCTCGATCTGCTCATCGCCTACCGGTACCTGCCGGAGGACCCGCCGGTCGCCTCCCCGGAGTGGGTGACCACCTCGCTGGGGTTCGAGCCGCTGGCCCTCGTCGCGGGCGCACGACCGGGCCGTCGTCCGCTGGAACTCGCGGACTGCCTGGAGAGGGGATGGACCTCCGGCCAGCCGCAGAACGCCGACCGGCGGCTGCTGCACCGCTGGGCCGGCGAGCTGGGGATCGCCCCGGACGTGACGCTGGAGACCGAGGACCTCCACAGCATGCTCGCCATGATCAGGGCAGGACTGGCCGTGGGGCTGATCCCGGTCACCCTCCTGAGAGACGAGGCCGACCGGCCCACGGTCCAGCGGGTCGCCCTGCCGCCGGAGTCCCTGCCGCTGCATCGCGAGGTGCTGGCCGTGAGCAGGCCCGGAACCCGTCCGCCGGTCATCGACGAGCTGGTCGCCCTGCTGGCCGCGGCGTTGGAGGACGTTCCCGCGTAGCGGTCGCGCCGCCGGCCGGAGCAGCGGACCGCGCCGCCGGCCGGAACAGCTGCTTCGCCGCGTCGGCCGGAACAGCCCGCACCGCGGCGCCTGCCGGGGCGTCCGCACGCGGCGCGACCGCCGAGCAGGCTTGCCGCCACCACGTGGACAGAAGGGCCGCGGCCGTCTCGCGGGAACGGGCGTCCTGCGCGCGCGACCGCTCCGACGGATGATGGGGAGCATGGAAGGGCTACCCTTCACGCCTCCTCCCGGGGCCGACAAGGACGGGCACCTCGGCCCGCCCCCGGCCGCCTTCGCCCTGCTGACGGCGGAGGGAACGCTCGTCGGGTGGAGCCGAGAGGCCGAGGCGCTCCTGGGATATCAGGCGTCGCAGGTACTGGGACGTCCGGCGTCGGACCTGATCGTGCCCGCGCACGGACACGACCGGTCGGAGGAGCCGCGGTCGGACCGCCGTCTCCTGAGGCTCGCCGGGGCCCCCAGCGCCCTCGTGGACGTGCGCCACCGCGACGGGGGCACCGTACGGGTGGCGGTGTCCCTGCACCCCCTGACGCCCGCGCCGGACGGTGATTCCTCCCGTCAGGCGCCTTCCGCCGTCCTCATGGCCGCCGAGCTGGAGGGGCTCCGCTGGTGGGAGACCCGGCAGGCGATGCTGCAGGGGCTCGTCACCCAGTCGCCGGTGACGCTGACCATCTACGGTCCTGGCGCGCGCCTCCTGTGGGCGAACGAGTCCAGCGTCCAGGAGCTCGGCGGCGACCTCGCGGCGCTGCTGGGGCGCTCCATGACCGAGCTCTTCCCGGGCGACGTCCTCACCACCCAGCATCCGGCACCCCCGGAGGACCTCGTCCAGCAGATCCTCGACACCGGTGAGCCGGTCATCGACGTCCGTTTCCGCGGGCGCGCCCCGGCCGACCCGGGGCGCGAGCACGTCTGGTCCTCGTCCTACTTCCGGCTGCTGGACGGCCGCGGGGAGCCCGTGGGCGTCTGCGAGCAGTCCATCGACGTCACCGACCACTACCGTGCGCAGCAGCGCCTCTCGCTCCTCGCGGAGGCCGGCGCGCGGATCGGGGCGACGCTCGACCCGGCCGGCACGGCGGCGGAGCTGGCCGAGACCGCCGTGCCGCAGTACGCCGACGCCGTGTTCGTCGACGTGGCGGCCGAGGTGCTCGAAGGAGAGGAACCGAAGCCCGTCACGGCCTGGGACCTCGTGCGCGCGGCGGCCTCCGACGAGGAGCCTTCCCGGGTGGGCGAGCGGGTCGCGTACGCCGCGGGATCCGCGCAGGCCGAGAGCCTGGCGAGCGGCCGGTCGGCGGCGGACGCCGAGGTCGCGGCGACGGAGCTGTACGTGCCGCTGATCGTGCGGGGGACACCCCTGGGTCTCGTCACCTTCGTCCGGGGCGGCGACTCGGAAGCCTTCGACGACGGCGACCGGGCCGTGGCCGAGGAGCTGGCGTCACGGACCGCCGTGTGCATCGACAACGCCCGGCGCTACCGCCGGGAGCACACCGCCGCGCTGATGCTCCAGCGCAGCCTGCTGCCCCGCTCGCTGCCCGAACTGAGCGCCGTCGAGGCGGCGAGCCGCTACCTGCCCGCCGACAGCCACCTCGGCGCGGGCGGCGACTGGTTCGACGTCATCCCGCTGTCCGGGGCACGCGTGGGGCTCGTCGTGGGCGATGTCGTCGGCCACGGCCTCGGGGCCGCCGCCGCCATGGGGCGGCTGCGCGCGATGGTGCGCACCCTGGCCGAGCTGGACCTCGCGCCGGACGAACTCCTGGCACGGCTCAACGACCAGGTAGGCAAGGACGCGCCCGACCAGAGCGGCCAGAGCGCGGAGGTCAGCGGCGCCGTCGGAGCGACGTGCCTCTACGGGATCTACGACCCCGCCTCCCGGACGAGCACCTGGGCGGCGGCCGGTCACCTGCCGCCGGCGGTGGTGCAGCCGCACGGGCCCGTCAGCCTCCTCCGTCTGCCACCCGGGTCCCCCCTGGGCAGGGGGCGGCTTCCGTACGAGAGCGCGCAGGTGGAGCTCACCGAGGGAAGTCTGGTCGTCCTGTTCACCGACGGCCTCGTGGAGGCCCGGGGACAGGGCGTCGACGTGGGGCTGGACCGGCTGGCAGCCGTCCTCGGGGAGGAACGGGGATCGTCACCCGACCGGCTGTGCGCCCGGATCGTCGCCGAGCTGGCGTCGGACCAGGTGCACGACGACGCCACCCTGCTCGTCGTGCGGACCCGTGCGCTGGGGGCGCGCCAGGTGGCGGCCTGGGAGCTGGCCTCTGACCCCGCGCTCGTCGCCCGCGCGCGTGCGATGGCCACGGAGCAGCTCGGGCGGTGGGGACTGGACGATCTGGCCTTCACCACGGAGCTGGTGGTCAGCGAGCTGGTCACCAACGCGATCCGTCATGCCTCCGGCCCGATCGGCCTGCGGTTGATCCGGGACCGCACGCTCATCTGCGAGGTCTCCGACTCGCAGCACACCTCACCGCACGCCCGTTACGCCGGCAACGACGAGGAGGGCGGACGGGGACTATTCATGGTCGCCCAGCTGACGGAGCACTGGGGGACGCGTTACATGGCGGCGGGGAAGACGATCTGGGCGGAACAGGCCCTGCCCCCGGCGTGACCGACCGCCGGCGCCGTACGGTGCCGGGGAGCCACCGGACCCATCCGTGCGGACGGCTCGGGGTGGGCTCTGGACGGTTCAGGGCGTGTGGAGGCGTACGGCCAGCGCGGCGATGTCGTCGTCGAGGCTGCCCCTGCTGTGCCGCAGGAGTTCGTGGTGCAGGGCGGTGAGCAGGTCGCGGGGAGGCGTGGAGACCTGGCGGCGCAACCACTCCGTCAGCGGGAAGAACTCGCCGTCCCGGGCGCGCGTCTCGGCGATCCCGTCCGTGTAGAGCAGGAGCAGCTCGCCGGGAGCGAAGTCGTACGCGTCCGCGCGGTAGTGGTCGCCGATCAGTTCCGCGAGGCTGAGCAGGGGCGACGGTGCGGACGGTTCCAGGGTGCGGACGCTCTTGCGGCTGTGGACCAACGGGGGAGGGTGCCCGCAGTTCACGATGGTGATCCGGCTGCCCTGGTGCGGGATCTCCACGAGCAGGGCGGTGGCGAACCGCTCCATCGGCGCCTCGGGGGGATGGGCCGCGTTGTGCCGGGCGCAACTGGCGTCGAGCCTGCGGGCGATGTCGGCCATGGCCGCCTCGCCGTGGGCCGCCTCGCGGAAGGCGTTGACGATCGCCGCCGCCGCTCCCACGGCCGGCAGCCCTTTGCCCCGCACGTCGCCGATGAGCAGCCGCACCCCGTACGGGGTGTCGACCACCTCGTAGAAGTCCCCGCCGATGCGGGCCTCCGCGGCGGCCGCGAGGTACAGCGATTCGATCTCGACGTTCCGGAAGCGGTGCGGCAGGGGCCGCAGGACCACCTGCTGGGCCGCGTCGGCGACGAGCCGCACCTGGAACAGGGTGCGCTCCCGCTGGAGCCGGACGTGACTTCCGTACGCGGCGGCCACGGTGACCGCGACGATCCCGCCGCACGTCCACCACGTCCCCAGGTCGGGGAAGACGAAGCTGAGTCCGATCATCAGGAGGAGACAGACGGTGCCGAGCAGGACGGTCGGGAGGACCGGCCACATGGCGGCGGCCAGCGCGGGCGCCGCGGGCAGGAGACGACTGAAGGCCATCTCCGGCGGCGTGGCGTAGGCCAGGCCGGCGATCACGACGGTCAGAATCACCGGCGACAGCCGCACCAGCCGGCCGTGGCCGTGGCCCCGACGGAGCCGCGGCCGTCCGGACTCGATCATGAATCCCAGGGTATCCGCGAGGCGCGTGCTCAGCGACGTGACGAGAGGCCGACCGGTGACCGCTGGTCCTCCGCCGTCGGACACGCGGCGCCCGTCCTCCGCCGTCGGGCTCCGCTACCGGGTCCGCTGTGCGGATCGCGGACGCCTCGGTCACGCACCCCCGGTGAACGCGGGCGCGTGGTCGGCGGCCCACGCGCGGAACGTCCGGGGCGCCGTCCCGAGCACGTCGGCCACCGTCGTGGTGAGGTACGCGGGCCGGCCGACCGCCGCGCCCCAGGCGGAGAGCAGCATGTCGACGGCCGAGCGGGGCGCCGCGCCCTCCCAGAGGCTCCGGAACTCGTCCGGGGTCAGTTCCTCGAAGGCGATCGCGCGGCCCAGGGCGTCGCCGATGAGCCGCACCTGCTGGGCCTGGGTCAGGGATTCGGGGCCCGTCAGGACGTAGTCCCCTCCCGCGTGTCCGTCCTGGCAGAGGGTCCGCGCCACGACCGCCGCGATGTCGCGGTCGTCGACCGGCGCCGAAGCGGCGGCGCCGTGGGGCCACCGCACGGCCTCGCCCCTGCGGATCGCGGGCGCCCACCAGGCCAGCGCGTTCGACGCGAACATGCCCGGCCGGACGATCGTCGACTCGATTCCGCCGGCCGCGATGAGCCGCTCGATGTCGGCGTGCAGCACCGCCATGGGATTGGGCTGCCGGAAGAAGGGATGCAGGGTCCGGTGGGGGGAGGAGAGGAAGACGACCCGCCGCACGTGGGCCGCCAGCCGCTCGACGACCGCCTCCGCGGTCGCGGGCGGGGCGGTCCAGACGAGGAAGGCCGCGCCGGCGCCTCGCAACGCCGGGTCGAGCGACTCCGGCACGGTGAGGTCGCCGACGAAGACGTCGACCCGCGCGGGCAGTGTCGCCGCCGCGGCCGGGCGGCGGACGAGGGCGCGGACCGGCACGCCGGCGTCGAGGAGGAGGTCGATCGCGATGCGGCCCACCCTGCCGGTCGCACCGGTGACCAGGACGGGGGAAACGGCGGGGGGAATGGCTGTGGCGTTCACGGCGCCCATGAAAACGTTACTCGGTTAAAAAAGCAACTCGGTTACGAGTGTTACTGTGGTCCGATGAGCGAGCCGACGGGACTGCGGGCCCGCAAGAAGGAGCGGACGCGCGACGCGATCGGGGACGCCGCGGTCTCGCTGTTCCTGGAGCGCGGCTTCGACCGCGTCTCGGTCAGTGACGTCGCCGCGGCGGCCGAGATCTCCAAGCCGACCCTCTTCCGGTACTTCCCCACCAAGGAAGACCTGGTGCTCCACCGGTTCGCGGACCACCAGGGCGAGGCGGCACGCGTCGTGCGCGACCGCGCGTCCGGCACCGGGCCGGTGGCGGCGCTGCACCGGCACTTCCGGGACGGGCTCGATCGCCACGACCCCGTCACCGGGCTCAACGACCACCCCGAGGTGGTGGCCTTCCACCGGCTGGTGTTCACCACACCGAGCCTGGCGGGCCGGCTGACGCGGTACCGGCTGGAGGACGAGGAGGCGCTGGCGGCCGCCCTCGGCGAGGACATCGGGGCACGGCTGCTGGCCGCCCAGGTGCTCGCGGTCCAACGGGTGCTGGCCCGGAGCAACTGGCACAGGATCGCGGGCGGCCGCACGGCCAGGGACGTCCACCCCGAGGCCGTGGCCGACGCCGACCTCGCGTTCGATCGGCTGCCGTGAGGCAGACGCGACCATGAACGGCAGGCCCGCCGCACGTCGTGCGGCGGGCCTGCGTCGTGGTGGTGCGTCGTCCTGCCGAACGTCAGGGCAGGACCCACTTCTGGTTCGGGCCGGTGTGGCAGGTCCACAGGTGCACGACCGTGCCGTCGTTCCAGACGCCTCCGGAGGCGTCCAGGCACTTGCCGGACTGCGGGTTGCGGACCGTGCCGTTCGACTGCGGCTCCCACTTCTGGGCGCCGGTGCCGTTGCACGTCCACAACTGGACCTTCGTGCCGTCCGCGCTGCCGCCGCCGGAGACGTCCAGGCACTTGCCCAGGGCCTTGACGGTGCTGTCGGAGGAGACGGTCCACCGCTGGGCGGCGGTGCCGTTGCACGTCCACAGCTGGATCTTCGTGCCGTCGGCGGTCTGGGCGTTGTCGACGTCCAGGCACTTGCCGTTCACGCCCTTCACCTCGCCGGTGCGGGGGCCGGGCTGCTGGCCCCCGCCGAGCTTGACGCGGACGTTGCGGAAGGACACGTCGTCGCCGTCGCCGTGGTTCTGGAGGCCGATGTGGCCCTGGCGGAGGCTGCGCACGGGGTCGGTGTTGGTGAAGTCGTTGATCTTCCGGCCGTTGAGGAAGATCTCCAGGCGCTCGCCGGTGACCTTGAGCTCGTAGGTGTTCCACTCGCCCGGCGGGTTCAGCGCGGCGTCCCTGGCGGCGATGTCGGCGGACCTGAAGCCGTAGACGGCGCCGGTGGTGCGGTCGGCGCTGTCCGTGGCGTCGATCTGGATCTCGTAGCCGTTGTTCACGGCCGACCAGGGGTCGTCGGATGCGGGGAAGCCGAGGAAGACGCCGGAGTTGTCGTCGCCGGCGGCCTTCCAGTCGAGTTTGACGGAGTAGTCGCCGGTGAGCTCCTGCGCGGAGTACCAGAGCATGCCCAGGCCGCCCTGCGAGGTGAGGGTGCCGTCGGCGAGGGTGAACCCGCCGGGGCCGGCCTGCTTCCAGCCCGTGGTGGAGGAGCCGTCGAAGAGGGCGGTGTAGCCGGTCTCCGGTCGGCAGTCGGCCTCGGTCATGCCCGCCGCCCAGCGGATGCCGCCGAGGAGGTGGCGCCGGAAGGCCGGTTCGGCGTACGACTCGTCGGTGTGGCCGCCGCCGGTGTAGAAGGCCCGGCCGCCCTGGTGGTTCTTGCACCAGGCGATCGGGTGGTCGCCCGCCATGGTGCCGCCGGAATAGCTTGACTCGTCGAGCGAGGCGAGGACGCGGGCGGTGGTGCGGGGGTTGGTGCGGTAGTTGTACCACTCGTCGGTGCGCTGCCAGGCGGGGCTCAGGTGGGCGGTGGCATCGTGCGCCCGGTCCTCCACGCGGACGGTGGCGGACTGGATCGCGGGATGGGACTGGAAGAGGGCGCCGGCGAGCCCCTCGTAGAAGGGCCAGTCGTACTCGGTGTCGGCGGCGGCGTGGATGCCGACGTACCCGCCGCCGTTCTGGATGTACTGCTCGAAGGCGGTCTGCTGGGCGCCGTCGAGGACGTCGCCGGTGGTGGACAGGAAGACGACGGCCTTGTACGGGGCGAGGTTGCCGGTCGTGAACGCCTGGGCGTTCTCGGTGGCGTCGACGGTGAAGTTGTTCGCCGTGCCCAGCGCGCGCAGGGCGGCGATGCCGTCGTCGATGGAGGAGTGGCGGAAGCCGGCGGTCTTGGAGAAGACGAGGATCCGGTACGCGGGGTCGGCCGCCGCGCGTGCGTCGACGGTGCCGGCGGCCGGGGCGGCCGCCGCGGGCAGGGCCGCGGCGTGCGGGGCCAGCGCGAGGGCGGCGCCGGCGACGAGTCCGAGCACGGTTCTCACTGCGGTGCGCATGGGGTTGCCTTCCTTCCTACGACTGGGGGAGGGACCACTTCTGGTTGGGGCCGGCGTGGCAGGTCCACAGATGGACGACGGTGCCGTCGTTCCAGACGCCTCCGGAGGCGTCGAGGCACTTGGCGGACTGCGGGTTGCGGACGGTGCCGTCGGCCTGGGCGGCCCAGGTCTGGGCGGCGGTGCCGTTGCAGGTCCAGAGCTGGATCTTCGTGCCGTCCGCGTCGGCGCCGCCGGAGACGTCCAGGCACTTGCCGAGGGCCTTGACGGTGCCGTTCGCGGAGACGGTCCACCGCTGGGCGGCGGTGCCGTTGCACGTCCACAGCTGGACCTTGGTGCCGTCGGCGGTCTGGGCGTTGTCGACGTCCAGGCACTTGCCGTTGACGCCCTTCACCTCGCCCGAGCCCGTGCCGCCGGTCGCGGAGGTGGCGAAGGAGAACTCGTCGAGGTCGAAGAGGGAACCGCTGCCGCCCCTGAAGACGAGGTACAGCGTGGTCGATCCGGCCGGGCCGCCCGCGAGCGGGGCGGTCACGTCCTGGAAGGTCTCCCAGCCGCCGGTGACCGGGACGGTCGCGGTGCCGAGCAGGGTGCCGGTGGCGGAGCCGGCGCGGACCTCGATCGTGCCGCCCGCGCCCGCGGAGGAGACGCGTGCCGTGAACCGGCTGACGTTGCCCAGCGCGTACGGTGCGAAGGAGATCCAGTCGCCGTTGTCGATGTAGCCGACGGTCTTGCCGCCGTGGGCGGGGGCGTGCGTGACCACCTGGACGCCGGAGGAGGCGCCGTGGTGCTCGGCCTGCCGGTGGGTGGGCTGGACGACGCGCTGGTCGTGGGTGGTCAGGGCCGGCTGGCCGTTGGCCCCCTTGTCGGTGTACTCGGCGTCGACCACGCCGAAGATGTTCGCGTTGGGGTCGTGCTCGCCGTCCGCCAGCGTCTGCAGCGTGCCCGAGCAGCCGGTGGTCGACGTCTGCGGGTGGCCGTGGCTGTCGTGGCCGACGATGAAGGTGATCTTGACCTTGGAGCAGTCGATGGTGCCGTCCTGCGGGTCGGAGACCGTCACCCTGAACGGGATCGCCGCACCGAAGTCGTAGATGCTCCCGTCGACGGGCAGGTCGATGCGGACGGTCGGAGCCGTGTTGCCGACCGTGATCCGGACCGAGGCCGTGGCGGACTTGCCGGTGGCGTCGGTGACCTTCAGCGTGGCCGTGTACTGGCCGTTGGCGGTGTACGTGTGGGAGGGGGAGGCGGCGGTGGACGTGGCGCCGTCACCGAAGGTCCAGGCGTAGGTGAGCGCCGTGCCCTCGGGGTCCGCGCTGCCCGCCGAGGAGAAGGAGACGGCCAGGGGCGCCGTTCCCGAGGTGACGTTCGCCTTGGCCTGCGCGGTGGGCGCGAGGCCGCCGGTCACGTGCTCGATGCGGTAGAGGGCGGAGTTCTCGTCGCCGCTGAAGTAGCCGGTCCCGTAGTCGAGCACGTACAGGGCCCCGTCCGGACCGAAGGCCATGTCCATCACCTGGGTGCCGCTCCAGGGGAACGCGTTGATGGACTGGACGGTGCCACTGGCGTCCGAGGCGACGCGCTTGATCCAGCGGCGGCCGAACTCGCCCGCGAAGAACTGGCCGTCGTACTCCTGGGGGAACTTGACGTCGGAGGGGGAGGAGGCGTCGAAGCGGTAGACCGGGCCGCCCATCGGGGACTCCGAGCCGCCGCCGAACTCCGGCACCGAGTTCCCGTCGTAGGGGATCCAGGCCGGCCGGGCCGGCGGCAGGTCCGTCAGGCCGGTGTTGCGCGGCGAGGTGTTGCGCGGTGCGGCGCAGCTGAAGGCGGAGCCCGAGGCGCCGGTGGCGAAGTCGTAGTCGACGTACGCGTCGTCGTCGCCGGTGCAGTACGGCCAGCCGTAGTTGCCCGCGCCGGTGATCCGGTTGAACTCCACCTGGCCGGCGGGGCCGCGGGTGGGGCTCGCGCTGCCGGCGTCCGGACCGTAGTCGCCGAGGTAGACGATGCCTGTGGACCGGTCGACGCTCATGCGGAAGGGGTTGCGGAAGCCCATGGCGTAGATCTCGGGGCGGGTCCTCGCGGTGCCCGGCGCGAAGAGGTTCCCGGAGGGGATCGTGTACGTGCCGTCGGCGGCGACCTTGATCCGCAGGACCTTGCCCCGCAGGTCGTTGGTGTTGCCGGCGGAACGCTGTGCGTCGTAGGCGGGGTTGCGCGAGGGCCGTTCGTCGATGGGGGTGTAGCTGTCGGAGGCGAACGGGTTGGTGTCGTCGCCCGTCGACAGGTACAGGTTGCCGGCGGCGTCGAAGTCGATGTCGCCGCCGACGTGGCAGCAGATGCCCCGCGAGGCGGGCACGTCGAGGATCTTCTTCTCGCCGGCGACGTCCAGCGTGCCGTCCGTCCTCAGGACGAACCGGGAGAGGCGGTTGACCCCGTCGAAGGGGGCGAAGTCGGCGGCCGTGCCGTCGGCGGGGGCGTCGCCGCCCGGGGTGGCGAGCTTGGGGGCGTAGTAGAGGTAGACGTGCCGGTTGGAGGAGAAGCCGGGGTCCACGGCGACGCCCTGGAGCCCCTCCTCGTCGTGGCTGTACACGTCGATCCTGCCGGCCACGCTGGTGGTCCCGGCGGCGTCCGTCAGGCGGACGGTGCCGTCCCGTGAGGTGTGCAGGACCGAGCGGTCCGGCAGCACGGCCAGGGTCATGGGCTCGCCCATCTCGGCGACGCCCTTGGCGAGCGTGACCTGCTGGAACTCCGGCGCGGCCGCCGCGGCCCGGGCCGGCTCGTCGTGGAGCGGCGCGGCGGTCGCGGCCGTGGCCGCGGGCAGCAGGAATCCCGCGGCGCAGGCCAGGGCGGTCAGGAACCGGAGGCGCTGGGGTCTGGGCGTTCTCGTGCGCACAGATGGTCTCCCGGAGTGAGGGGGGATGACGGGGCCGCGTGGGCCACCGGTGTGTTCACGGGCGTGCGCCGTCACGCCGTGGGCCCGGCCCGCTGGGGCTTGACCGGTGCAGTTCAAGGAAGCTAGCGCGCTTTGTCGGACTCCGTAACCCGGCCCGCACGAATTGCCATGACTTTCTCTCCGTACGGGACAAAGTATGGACGACCTCGGAGGGACTCCCTACTGTGTCCGGCGCGGCGGTGCGGACGCGTCCCGACTCCCGCCCGCCCACGCCTCCGTGACCGGGACGACGGCGCGCCCCGGCAGCGGTGGATCCCCCGTCACCCGATCGCACCCCTCGTCCCGAGGGGGCGTCAGGAGGTCACGTGTATCCACGGCTGAACGCCCGCCGGCCGGGCCGACGTCTCGCCCCACCTCTGCTCGTCGCCCTTCTCGCCCTCGCCCTGTCGGCAGCGCCGCTGCCCGCGGACGACGCCGAGGCCGCCGCCCTTCCCCCGCAGGAACCGGGCGTCACCCTCCGGGTCTTCGACGTCCAGCTGCCGCTCAGCGACATCTGCGCCCTGAAGCCGGGCCAGACGCCCAACATCGACAAGCGGATGCCGGTGATCGACTGGTCCTCGCCCACCGACTTCGGCCTGGACGCCAACTTCGTCACCCACACCCTCGGCAATCTCCACGCCCCCGCCGCGGGCAGCTACACCCTCCGCCTCACCAGCGACGACGGCAGCCGTCTCTGGATCGACGACCGGCTCGCGATCGACCACGGCGGGCTGCACGGAGCGGAACCCAAGGAGGCCACCCTCACCCTGACGGCCGGGCCCCACGCCTTACGGATCGAGCACTTCGAGCGGGGAGGCGGCGAACAGCTGACGCTCGCGTGGAAGCCGCCCGGCGCCTCCGCCTTCACCGTCGTGCCCGAGACCGCCCTCAGCACGGACGCCGGCGTCGTCCGCGTGACGGCCCCCGGCCGCAAGGAGTGCGAGGGCGGCACCGACTCCCCGGGCGACGGCCTGCCGCTCACCGGCGTGCACCCGAACTACACCCTGACCGACCTCCGCCCCGCGGGCTTCGAACCCCAGGTCTCCGCGATGGACTGGCTCCCGGACGGCCGCCTGGCGGTGACCACCTGGGGCGGCAGCGACCAGACGGCGGGGGAGGTCTACCTCCTGTCGAACGTCACGGGCGCCACCGGCCGGGACAAGGTGACGTACAAAAAGATCGCCTCGGGCCTCAAGGAGCCCATGGGGATCACACACGTCGACGGCAAGCTCTACGTGTCGCAGAAGCACGAGCTGACCGAGCTGAACGACACGAACGGCGACGAGGTCACCGACCAGTACCGGAAGGTCGCCGGCTGGCCGTTCGGCGGCAACTTCCACGAGTTCGCCTTCGGACTGCTCTACCGGGACGGCTTCTTCTACCTGAACCTGTCCGTCTCCATCAACTACGGCGGAGCCACCACGGACCCGCAGCCCGCCGCGAACCGCGGCACCACCATCAAGGTGAACCGGCAGACCGGCGAGGTCTCCTACGTCGCCGGCGGCCTGCGCACCCCGAACGGCATCGGATGGGGACCCGAAGGGGGCATCTTCGTCACCGACAACCAGGGCGGCTGGCTCCCCTCCTCCAAGCTCCTCCACATCAAGCAGGGCCGCTTCTTCAACCACTACACCAACCCCGACGGCCCCTTCGACGACCAGCCCGTGACCCAGCCGGTCCTCTGGCTGCCGCAGAACGAGATCGCCAACTCGCCCAGCACGCCGCTGCAGTTGACCAGTGGGCCGTTCACCGGCCAGATGCTGTTCGGTGACGTCACCTACGGCGGCATCCAGCGGGCCTACCTGGAGAAGGTCGGCGGCGAGTACCAGGGCGCGGTCTTCCGGCTCACCCAGGGCCTGGAGGCCGGCGTCACCCGCATCAGCGTCGGACCCGACGGCGCCCTCTACGCCGGAGGGCTCGGCGCGGGCGGTAACTGGGGCCAGGAGGGCAAGCTCGCCCACGGCCTCCAGAAGCTCACCCCCAACGGCACCGACGCCTTCGACATCCGCACCATGAAGGCGGTGCCCGGCGGCTTCGCCCTGGAGTACACCCAGCCCCTGTCGGCCGCGACCGCGGCCGACCTGGTCAAGCACTACAGGATCAAGCAGTGGCGGTACGTCCCGACCGCGGCCTATGGCGGCCCGAAGGTCGACGAGGAGACCCTCGCCGCCCAGTCGGCGACCCTCTCCGCCGACGGCAGGACCGTCACCCTCGCCATCCCGGGCCTCAAGGCCGACCGCGTCGTCCACCTCCGCTCGCCCCGCCCCTTCAGCTCCGCCGCGGGGGAGACCCTGTGGAGCACCGAGGCGTGGTACACCCTCAACCGCCTGCCCGGCACGGCCGGCGGCACGGGCGAGGTGAAGGGCGTGAACGGCAAGTGCCTGGACGTCGACAACGCCCAGACCGCCGACGGCACGAAGATCCAGCTGTGGACGTGCAACGGCACCGCCGCCCAGCGGTGGACCGTCTCCTCCGACAGCACCGTCAAGGCCCTGGGCAAGTGCCTGGACGTGTCCAACGGCGGCAGCGCGGACGGCACGAAGGTCCAGTTGTGGACGTGCAACGGCAGCGGTGCCCAGAAGTGGGAGCCGCAGTCGAACGGCACGGTCCGCAACCCGCAGTCCGGCAAGTGCCTGGACGCCTCCGGAGGCGTCTGGAACGACGGCACGATCGTGCACCTGTGGACCTGCCACACCGGTGCCAACCAGAAGTGGGTCCTGCCCTGACGGCCGGGCACACGTGGTGAGTTGAAGGTGCTGCCCGGCCGGGATGCGGCCGGGCAGCATCGTCGCGTCGCGTGCGGCCCGGGCTTTTCCCGGCGCCGGTCCACCGGTGACGGCCGCACGAAAATCGCCCCCGCACCCTCCTTTGTCCTCACTGCGGAAAAAGTCGAAGCGGATCCGTGCGCAAGTTCTTCCCAGCCGGGGAACCCACTGCTACGTTTCCCTCGAAAGCAGACGAAGCCCGTGGACCATCCCCCTTCGGGGGAGGGGTTCACGGGACGGCAGGAGAGGAGGGGACGTGCGACGCATGACGGCCCGACCCGGCAACGCCCACCAGGCGCGACTGCTGCGGCTGCTGCGCGACGGCGGCCCCCACTCCCGCGCCCAGCTCGGCGACCTCGTCGACCTCTCCCGCTCCAAGCTCGCGGTGGAGGTGGACCGCCTCCTGGAGACGGGCCTCGTCGTCGCGGACGGTCTCGCCGCCTCCCGCGGAGGGCGCCGCTCGCACAACATCAGGCTCGTGCCCGAGCTGCGCTTCCTGGGCGTCGACATCGGCGCGACCTCGATCGACGTCGCCGTGACCAACGCCGAACTGGAGGTACTCGGCCACCTCAACCACTCGATGGACGTACGCGAAGGCCCCGTGGCGGTCTTCGAACAGGTGCTGTCGATGGTCGAAAAGCTCAGATCGCTCGGGCTGGCCGACGGACTGGACGGTGCCGGAATCGGCGTGCCCGGCCCGGTCCGCTTCCCCGAGGGCGTCCCCGTGGCGCCCCCGATCATGCCCGGCTGGGACGGTTTCCCCGTCCGCGAGGCCCTCAGCCAGGACCTCGGCTGCCCCGTCATGGTCGACAACGACGCCAACCTGATGGCCCTGGGCGAGCAGCACGCCGGCGTCGCCCGATCCGTGGCGGACTTCCTGTACGTCAAGATCGGTACCGGCATCGGCTGCGGCATCGTCGTCGGAGGCGAGGTCCACCGCGGCACGATGGGCAGCGCCGGCGACATCGGGCACATCCAGGTCGACCCGGACGGCCGGGCCTGCGGCTGCGGCAACAGGGGCTGCCTGGAAGCCCACTTCAGCGGCTCCGCCCTCGCCCGCGACGCCGAGGACGCGGCGAACGGAGGCGGCTCCGTCGAGCTCGCGGCCCGGCTGGAGGCCCACGGCGCACTCACCGCTGCGGACGTCGCCGCGGCCGCGGCCGCGGGCGACCCCGTCGCCCTGGGCCTCATCCGGGCGGGCGGCGACCGGGTCGGGCAGGTCATCGCCGGACTCGTCAGCTTCTTCAACCCCGGCATGGTCGTCATCGGCGGCGGTGTGACGGGCCTCGGGCACACCCTGCTCGCCAGCGTGCGCACCCAGGTGTACCGGCGCTCCCTGCCACTGGCGACCAGGAACCTTCCCATCGTCCTCGGCGAACTCGGCTCGACCGCCGGTGTGATCGGCGCGGCCCGCCTCATCAGCGACCACCTGTTCTCCCCGGCCTGACCCACGCCCCACCGCACTCCCGTACCGCCGGCACCCGCATCACCGCACCTCCGCACCAGCCGGTACCACCGGCACCCGCATCCCCGTACCGCGGCGCGTCCCCGCACCACCCGCGCCGTGCCGCACCCCCATGCTCAGCCACGCACAACGCGTACCGCCCGCATG
The DNA here is from genome assembly GCF_055584185.1 of Streptomyces sp. NPDC104202. Lineage (NCBI taxonomy): Bacteria > Bacillati > Actinomycetota > Actinomycetes > Kitasatosporales > Streptomycetaceae > Streptomyces > Streptomyces sp. NPDC104202. The sequence goes on from NZ_JBVJMN010000031.1 coordinate 60,770, forward strand.
ACCAGCACGCCCCCGCGCATCGGGCACAACCCCGTCACGCGCCCCTCCCCTCCGTAGGAACGCACTCCCGCACCACGCGTCCACCCGCACCATCGGCCGGCGCCGAGTTCGACGTACCACCGCCGCGCCAACGGGCCGCGCGTCGCCCTCCGCACCTCGCACGCGCCGCCCGCCGTTCCGTTCGCCCTGCCCGCTCACGGCCGCACCGCCGAGGAATCGCCATGGCATCAGAACCCACCCCACCTCCCTTGCTCACCATGTCCGGAGTCACCAAGTCGTTCCCCGGCGTCCGAGCCCTGGACGGCGTCGACCTGGAGGTCCGGGCCGGAGAGGTCCACTGTGTCCTCGGCCAGAACGGCGCCGGGAAATCCACCCTGATCAAGGTCCTCGCCGGCGTCCACCGACCCGACGGAGGCCGGATCACCTGGCGCGGCGAGGAGGTCGCCCCGGGCGACCCCATCGCGGCGATGCGCCTGGGCATCGCCACCATCTACCAGGAACTCGACCTGGTCGAGGGCCTGTCCGTGGCCGAGAACGTCTTCCTCGGGCACGAGCCCACCGCCCTGGGCTTCGTCGTCCGCTCGCGCACCGCCCGCGCCACCACCGCGCGCCTGATGCACCGGCTCGGCCACGACGAGATCGACCCGACCCGCCCCGTGGGCGAACTCTCCGCGGCCCAGCAGCAGATCGTCTCCATGGCCCGCGCGCTCTCCCACGAGGTCCGGCTCATCGTCATGGACGAGCCGTCCGCCGCCCTCGACCCACACGAGGTCGACAACCTCTTCCGCACGGTCGCCGACCTCACCGCCGACGGCGTCGCCGTCGTCTACATCTCCCACCGGCTGGAGGAGATCCGCCGCATCGGAGACCGCGTCACCGTCCTCAAGGACGGCCGGACCGTCGCCCGCGGGCTGCCCGCCAAGTCCACCTCCACCGACGAGGTCGTCCGCCTGATGACCGGACGCTCCGTCGAGTACGTCTTCCCCGGGCGCCCCGACCCCACGGCCCGCCCGTCGGGCGCCGACGCACCCGTCCTGCGCGTCGAAGGACTCGCGAGAAAAGGGGAGTTCGAGGCCCTCGACCTCGAACTGCGGCCGGGGGAGATCGTCGGTCTGGCCGGTCTCGTCGGCTCCGGGCGCAGCGAGATCCTGGAGACGGTCTACGGCGCGCGCCGGCCCACCGCCGGCCGTGTCCTGGTCGACGGGGTGGCCCTGCGGCCCGGCAGCGTCCCGGCCGCCGTCCGCGCCGGCATCGGCCTGGCCCCGGAGGAACGCAAGGCACAGGCGCTGCTGCTGACACAGTCCGTCACCCGCAACGTCACCGTCTCCACGCTCTCCCGGTTCGCGCGCGGAGGCTGGCTCGACCACCGCGGGGAGCGGGCCGCGGCCCGCGAGGCGACCCGGGAACTGTCCCTGCGGCCCGACCACCCCGAAGCCCTCGTCGGGACCCTGTCCGGCGGCAACCAGCAGAAGGCCGTCCTCGCCCGCTGGCTGCTCCGCGGCTGCAGGGTCCTGCTGCTCGACGAGCCGACCCGCGGGGTGGACATCGGGGCCCGCGCCGAGCTGTACGCCGTCATCCGACGGCTCGCCCACGAGGGACTCGCCGTCCTCCTCGTCTCCAGCGAGGTGCCCGAGGTCCTCGGCCTCGCCGACCGCGTCCTCGTGGTCCGCGAAGGCACCGTCGTGCACACCGCCGACGCCCGGGACCTCGACGAACACCGCGTACTCGACCTCGTGATGGAAGGAAGCCCGACGGCATGACGCACTCAGCCACCCCGGCGGGGCAGGACGCGCCCCCCGCTCCCGTCCCCGCGACGCCGGAGGCCAAGGCCCCGGTCCGCCGGCCGCCCGTCTTCCGCCTCGACGTGCGCAACCTGTCCCTGCTGGGGGTCCTGGCCGCCCTGATCGCGGTCGGCGGCTTCACCCGGCCCGCCGAGTTCCTGGCCACCAGCAACCTCCAGCTCGTCCTGACCCAGGCGTCCGTCATCGGCGTCGTCACCGTCGGCATGACCTTCGTCATCACCGGCGGCGGCATCGACCTGTCGGTCGGGGCGATCGTGGCCCTCGCCTCCGTCTGGGCCACCACGGTGGCCACCCAGGAGTACGGATTCGCCGGCATCCTCTTCACCGCGGTCGCGGTCGGCGTGGGCTGCGGACTGGTGAACGGGGTGCTCGTCGCCTACGGCGGCATGGTCCCCTTCATCGCCACCCTCGCCATGTTCGCCTCGGCGCGGGGCCTCGCGCTCCAGCTCACCGACGGCAAGACCCAGCTCGTCACCGTCGACTCCGTGCTCGACCTCGGCGTCAAGGACGCCTACGTCCTCGGCATACCGCCGCTCGTCCTCGTCTTCGCCGCCGTCACCCTCGTCGGCTGGCTCCTCTTCAACCGCACCACGTTCGGGCGCAGGACCGTCGCCGTCGGCGGCAACGCCGAGGCGGCCCGCCTCGCCGGCATCGACGTACGGCGCCAGCGGCTGTACCTGTACCTCCTGTCGGGGCTCTGCTGCGGGATCGCCGCGTTCCTGCTGATCGTGCTGGCCGGCTCCGGACAGAACACCAACGGCAACCTGTACGAGCTCGACGCCATCGCCGCGGCCATCATCGGCGGCACCCTGCTCAGCGGCGGCCGCGGAACGATCGTCGGCTCCGTGCTCGGCGTCCTCATCTTCACGACGATCACCAACATCTTCGCCCTGAACAACCTGGAGAGCGCCGTCCAGCAGATCGCCAAGGGCGCGATCATCGTGGCCGCCGTCCTCGTCCAGCGCCGCACCCTGCGCGACGACTGACCTCCCCCTCGCGCCCCTCTCGCCCCGCCCCGCTCACCCTCAGTCGAAGAGGTGGATCCACCATGTCCCAGACCGCCGGCACCAGCCGCAGAGGACTGCTCCTCGGCACCGCCGCCGTCTCCGCCGGAGCGCTCCTGACGGCCTGCACCAGCAACGAACCGAAGAACCAGGCCGCACCCAGCGCCGCCAGGAACGCGCCCGTGGCCGACGACAAGCCCGGCAAGCCCGTCACCATCGGCTTCGCCGGACCCCAGGCCGACCACGGCTGGCTGAACGCCATCAACCAGAACGCCAAGGACCGCGCGAAGAAGTACGCCGACGTCACCCTGGAGATCACCGAGGGCTCCAACGACACCGCCGCCCAGATCGGCCAGATCCAGACCCTCATCAACAAGAAGGTCGACGTCCTGGTCATCCTGCCCGCCGACGGGAAGGCGCTCACCCAGGTCGGACTCCAGGCCATGGCGGCCGGCATCCCCGTCGTCAACCTCGACCGCGTCTTCGGCTCCCCGCAGGCGTACCGCTGCTGGATCGGCGGCGACAACTACGGCATGGGCCTCAACGCCGGCCGCTACATCGGCGAGCAGCTCAAGGACAAGCCCGGCGCCAAGGTCGTCGAACTCGCCGGCATGGACAACCTCGAACTCACCCAGCAGCGCACCCAGGGCTTCGACGACGCCCTCAAGAACTACCCCAACATCACCAAGGTCGCCCGCCAGGCCGCCGAGTTCACCGTCGAGTCCGGCCAGGCCAAGATGGCCCAACTGCTCCAGGCCCAGCCGACGTTCGACGCCCTGTGGAACCACGACGACGACCAGGGCGTCGGCGCCCTGCGCGCCATCGCCCAGGCCGGCCGCAAGGACTTCCTCATGGTGGGCGGCGCCGGAGCCCGCTCCGCCATGGACGCGATCAAGGCCGACGACAGCGTCCTCAAGGCCACCGTCCTCTACCCGCCGACCATGGCCGCCTCCGCCGTCGACCTCGCCCGCGCCCTCGCCCAGGGCAAGGGGATCGGCGGCATGGCGGAGCTGGAGATCCCCTCCTCCGTGACGCTCTACTCGGCCGTCGTCACCAAGGACAACGTCGGCGAGTACCTGCCCACCGGCTTCAACTGACGGCGACCGGGCCCCGGGTGAACCGCCGGCCACGGCCGGTACCGCGAGAGGAGATCCATGAAACAGAGGGACAGCGACACCACCCCGCCGGCACTCGGCGTCGGACTGATCGGGTACGCCTTCATGGGCGCCGCCCACTCCCAGGGATGGCGCACGGCCGGCCGGGTCTTCGACCTGCCCTTGCGGCCCGTGCTGGCCGCCGTGGCCGGCCGGGACCGCGCGGCCGTCCGCGCGGCGGCCGAGCGGCACGGCTGGGCCGCGGCCGAGACCGACTGGCAGGCGCTGGTGCACCGCGACGACGTCCAGCTCGTCGACATCTGCACCCCGGGGGACCGGCACGCCGAGATCGCCATCGCGGCGCTGGACGCGGGCAAGCACGTGCTGTGCGAGAAGCCCCTGGCCAACTCCGTCGCCGAGGCCGAGGCGATGGCCGCGGCCGCCGCACGCGCCAGGACCCGCGGCCAGGTCGCGATGGTCGGCTTCAACTACCGGCGCGTCCCCGCGCTCGCCCTCGCCCGCCGGCTCATCGAGCAGGGGCGCGTCGGAGCCCTCCGGCACGTCCGGATGACCTACCTCCAGGACTGGCTGGTCGATCCCGACTTCCCCCTCACCTGGCGCCTCGAACGGCGGCACGCCGGCTCCGGGGCCCTGGGGGACCTCGGGGCGCACATCGTGGACCTCGCACAGTTCCTGGCGGGGGAGCCGCTGGTCGGGGTCTCGGCCCAGCTGGAGACCTTCGTCAGGGAGCGTCCCCTGCTCGCCGGGGTCTCGACGGGGCCGAACGCCTCCGGCGGGACCGCGCGGGGCGAGGTCACGGTCGACGACGCCGCCGTCTTCACCGGCCGGCTCGCCTCCGGCGCGCTCGCCACCTTCGAGGCCAGCCGCATGGCACCGGGACGCAAGAACGCGCTGCGCCTGGAGATCAGCGGGGAACTCGGCTCCCTCGCCTTCGACCTGGAGCGCCTCAACGAACTGCACTTCCACGACCAGCGGGAGCCGGCCGCCACCGCCGGCTTCCGCCGGATCCTCGTCACCGAGGCGGAGCACCCCTACCTGGAGGCGTGGTGGCCGCCCGGCCACGTCCTCGGCTACGAGCACACCTTCGCCCACCAGGCACGCGACCTGGTCATGGCCATCGCCACGGGCACGGACCCCCGGCCGTCCTTCGCCGACGGGCTCCAGGTGCAGCGGGTGCTCGCCGCGGTCGAGGAGAGCGCCGCCAAGAACGCCGTGTACACGCCCGTCCCCGCCCCCGGCCCGCAGCTCACCCCCGGCGCGCCCACCGGGGCGGCCCGCACCGAGGCCCAGGTCTGAGGAGGATTCCCATGCCCCGCCCGTTCACCCTGTTCACCGGCCAGTGGGCCGACCTGCCCCTCGAGGAGGTCTGCGTCCTGGCCCGCGACTTCGGCTACGACGGACTCGAACTCGCCTGCTGGGGCGACCACTTCGAGGTCGACCGGGCGCTGGCCGACCCGTCCTACGTGGACGGGCGGCGCGCGCTCCTGGAGAAGTACGGCCTCACGTGCTGGGCGGTCTCCAACCACCTGGTGGGTCAGGCCGTCTGCGACCACCCCATCGACGAGCGCCACCAGGGCATCCTGCCCGCCCGCATCTGGGGCGACGGGGAGCCGGAAGGGGTGCGCCGACGGGCCGCCGCCGAAATGAAGGACACCGCCCGGGCCGCCGCCGCGCTCGGCGTCGACACGGTCGTCGGCTTCACCGGCTCCTCCATCTGGCACCTCGTGGCCATGTTCCCGCCCGTCCCCCCGCACATGATCGAGCGAGGCTACGAGGACTTCGCGGAACGGTGGAACCCCATCCTCGACGTCTTCGACACCGAAGGCGTCCGCTTCGCCCACGAGGTCCACCCCAGCGAGATCGCCTACGACTACTGGACGACGCAGCGGGCCCTCCAGGCCGTCGACCACCGGCCCGCCTTCGGCCTCAACTTCGACCCCAGCCACTTCGTCTGGCAGGACCTCGACCCGGTCGGCTTCCTCCAGGACTTCCGTGACCGCATCTACCACGTCGACTGCAAGGAGTCCCGCACGCGCCTCGACGGCCGCAACGGCCGCCTCGGCTCCCACCTGCCCTGGGGCGACCCGAGAAGGGGCTGGGACTTCGTCTCGGCCGGCCGGGGGAACGTCCCCTGGGAGGACGTCTTCCGGATGCTCCGCTCCATCGGCTACGCCGGCCCGATCTCCGTCGAGTGGGAGGACGCCGGGATGGACCGCCTCACCGGCGCCCCCGAGGCGCTCGCCCACCTCAAGCGGTTCGACTTCGACCCGCCCACCGCCTCGTTCGACGCCGCCTTCTCCGGCCGGGAGCCGTAGACGACGTCGTGCCGACCCGGCGGCGCGCCCCGCCGCCGGCCCCACGAGCGACGGCGGGCGACGGGGCGCCGTACCCCTCGCCCGCCGTCTCCACCCGTCTCCACCACCGCAGACACCGACATGTCAGGGAGGCAGCCCGTGCACCACGGGAACGCGAAGCGAACGCCGTCCGACGGGCGGCGCGACCGTACCGGAGTCTGGTTCGTCGGAGCGCGAGGCTCGGTGGCGACCACCGCCGTCGCCGGCTGCGCGGCCGTCGCCGCCGGCCTCCACCCGCCGACCGGCATGGTGACGCAGACCCCGCCGTTCGCGGACACCGGACTGCCACCCCTCGACACCCTCGTCTTCGGCGGCCACGACACGGCCGACTGCCCGCTGCCGAAACGGGCCGAACAGCTCACCGCCGCCGGTGTGCTGCCGACCGGCCTCGTGCAGGCCGTCCACGCCGAACTGACCGCGGCCGAGAAGGAGATACGTCCCGGAGGCCCGCTCCCCGACGACCCTCGCACCGACGAGGAGCTGATCGCCCGCTTCGCCGACGACCTCACCGCCTTCAGGACCCGCCACGCGCTCGCACGGGTCGTCGTCGTCCACGTCGCCTCCACCGAACCGCCGCCCGCACCGGGAGCCGTCCGACTCCCGGCGAGCTCCCTCTACGCCGCCGCCGCTCGACGCGCGGACTGCCCCTACGCCAACTTCACCCCCTCCACCGGGCTGCGCCATCCCGCGCTCGCGGAGCCCGCCGACCGCATCCCCCACGCCGGACGCGACGGCAAGACCGGCCAGACCCTGCTGCGTTCCGTCCTCGCCCCGATGTTCGTCCAGCGTGCGCTGACCGTACGCGCCTGGTCCGGCAGCAACCTGCTGGGCGGCGGGGACGGGGCGACGCTGGCCGACCCGGCCGCCGCCGCGGCCAAGAACGCCGGCAAGGAACGCGTCCTCACCGACACGCTCGGCGAAGGCGTCGAGGGCACCGTCCACATCGACGACGTGCCGGCGCTCGGGGAGTGGAAGACCGCCTGGGACCACATCGCCTTCGACGGCTTCCTCGGCTCCCGCATGATCCTCCAGACGATCTGGCAGGGCTGTGACTCCGCACTCGCCGCGCCCCTCGTCCTCGACCTCGCCGTCCTCCTCGCCCGCGCCCACGAGGCCGGCCTCACCGGCCCCCGGCCCGAACTCGCCTTCTACTTCAAGGACCCGGACGGCGGCCCCGCCGCCCTGGCCGCACAGTTCGACGCGCTCCTCTCCCTCGCCGACCGTCTCCGGGCGACGGCCCGATGAGCGGCGCCCCGCTCCCGTCCCGGCTCCGGGCGTGGGCCGAGCTGCTGCGGGTCTCGGCACTGGCCACCGTCCCCGGCGACGCCCTCGCCGGCGCCGCGGCAGCCGGCCGACGGCCCGGGCGCGGCACGGCCTGGGCCGTCGGCGCGTCCCTGTGCCTGTACGAGGCGGGCATGGCGCTCAACGACTGGGCGGACCGCGAGGTGGACGCCGTCGAGCGCCCGCACCGGCCCCTTCCCTCCGGCCGCGTCGCCCCCGCGGCGGCGCTCGCCGCGGCCGGCGCGCTCACCGTCACCGGCCTCGCCCTCGCCTCCCGCGCGGGGCGGCCGGCCCTCGCGGTCGCCGGGGCCCTGGCCACCACCGTCTGGGCCTACGACCTCCGCCTCAAGCACACCCCCGCCGGACCGGCCGCCATGGCGGCCGCGCGAGGGCTCGACCTGCTGCTCGGCGCGGTCGCCGCACCGCGTCGCCCGGAGGCACGGTGCACGGCGGACTCGGTCCGTACGGACGTGCCCCGGCGCGCCGGGCCGACGACCGTCCCCCTGGCGGCGCGTCTCTTCCGCACGGTGACCTCGCCCCCGACGCAGGACAGGGGCCCGGCGGCCACGAGCGACGCGCCCGCCGGTCCTCGCACAGGGGAGGCGCTGCGCGCCGCGGCGCCGGCGGCCGCGGCGCTCGCGGCTCACACCTACGCCGTCACCGCCGTCTCCCGGCACGAGGCCCACGGCGGCTCCACCGCCGCCCCGCTGACCGCCCTGGCCACGACGGTCGCCCTCGGCGTGCTCACCACCCGGCCCCGGCCGGCCCCGCACCCGCCGTCCGCCGCGGCGCGCCCGCCGTCCACGGACCCGACGGCGCCGCTCCCACCCGTACCGGTCCTGCCCCCCGCCGCGGTCCACCGGCCGGGGAGGGCCTCGGCGCCCTCCCTCACCGTGCTCCTCGGCGGCGCCTACCTCCGCACCGTGACCCGCCCCCTCCTCCACGCCGCCCTCAACCCGTCCCCGCACCTCACCCGAACGGCCGTCGGCGGCGGGATCCGGGCGATGATCCCCCTCCAGGCCGCGCTTGCCACCCGCTCCGGCGCGCCCGGCGCCGGACTCGCCGTCCTCGGCCTCGCCCCCGTGGCCCGCCGACTCGCGCGAAAGGTCAGCCCCACATGACCGAACCCCACGTCACCGAACCCCACGTCACCGAACCCCACGTGACCGAGCCCTCCGCATCAGGCGCCCAGTCAGGGGCCCAGTCGGGGGCCCACCCGGCCGGACCCCTCGCCCCCGGCCCCCACCCGCCCCGACCCCCCGGGCCCGTACCCGGACCCCGCCCACCGTCCGGCCGACCACTGCGCTACGGATACGGAACCAACGGCCTGACCGACCTCCGGCTCGACGACGCCCTCGCCCTGCTCGCCGACCTCGGCTACGACGGCGTCGGCCTCACCCTCGACCACATGCACCTCGACCCCCTCGCCCCCGGCCTGGCCGCCCGCACCAGCCGCCTGGCGCGGCGCCTGCACGCCCTCGGGCTGACCGCGACCGTCGAGACCGGCGCGCGCTACGTGCTCGACCCCCGCCGCAAGCACGGCCCCTCGCTCCTCGACCCCGACCCGGACGCCCGCGCCGCCCGCGTACGGCTGCTGCTCACCGCCGTGCGCACCGCGGCCGACCTCGACGCCCATGCCGTCCACTGCTTCAGCGGCGTCCGCCCGCCCGGCACCGACCCGGACACCGCCTGGACGCGCCTGGCCGCCACCCTCGCGCCGGTCGTCGAGGCGGCCGAAGCCGCCGGCGTCCCCCTCGCCATCGAACCCGAGCCCGGCCACCTCCTCGCCACCCTGGCCGACTTCCACCACCTGCGCGCCCTCACAGGGGAGCCCGCGGCCCTCGGCCTCACCCTCGACATCGGCCACTGCCAGTGCCTGGAACCCGCACCCCCCGCCGACTGCGTCCGCGACGCCGGGCCCTGGCTGCGCCACGTCCAGATCGAGGACATGCGCAGGGGAGTCCACGAGCACCTGCCGTTCGGAGACGGCGAGATCGACTTCGCCCCGGTCCTCGACGCCCTCGCCGCCACCGGCTACCAGGGCCTCACCGTCGTCGAACTCCCGCGCCACTCCCACGCGGGCCCCGACCTCGCCCGCACCTCCCTGCCGTTCCTCCGCGCCATGGACCGGAAAGGAGCGTCCGCCCCGTGAACGACACCTCCCGGCCGCGCACCCCCACCGCCCTGCGCACCGAGCTCTACCCACGGCTCCCCGCGGCCGCCCGAGCCTGGCTGGCCACCGCCCTCACCGAGGCCGCACACCCCGGCCCCACGCCGCCGGCCGACGGTCCGGCCACCGGACCGGGACAGGACCGGACACCGCGCGGCGACGCCGTCCCGCAGCCCCTCCCCGCCTGGGAGACGTGGTTCGCCGCGGCCGGACGCCGGTGCGGCCCGGAGCACGCCGACGCCGCCCGCGTCCTGCTCCTCGCCGAGGCACGCCCCGGCCCGGACACCCTCGCCCGCCTCTACGACCACGGCAGCGCGGCCGAACGCCGGGCGGTCCTGCTCGCCCTGCCGCACCTCGTCACCGGTCCCGAGGCCCTGCCCCTCGTCGAGGACGCCCTGCGCACCCACGACACCCGGCTCGTCGCCGCGGCCCTCGGCCCGTACGGGGCCACCCACCTCGGACGGCACGCCTGGCGGCACGCCGTCCTCAAGTGCCTGTTCACCGAGGTCCCCCTCGACACCGTCGCCGGCCTGCGACGCCGAGCCCGCGGCGACGCCGTCCTGGCCCGCATGCTCGCCGACCACGCCGCCGAACGGACCGCCGCCGGCCGACCGGTCCCGCCCGACCTGCACCACGTCCTCGCCCTGGCCACCCAGGACACCCCCCAGCCCCCCGAGGAGTGCTGATGCGCATCTTCGACCCCCACATCCACATGACCTCCCGCACCACCGACGACTACGAGGCCATGTACGCCGCCGGGGTCCGCGCCCTGGTCGAGCCCGCCTTCTGGCTCGGACAGCCGCGCACCTCCCCGGAGAGCTTCCTCGACTACTTCGACGCCCTCCTCGGCTGGGAGCCGTACCGGGCCGCCCAGTACGGCATCGCCCACCACTGCACCCTCGCGCTCAACCCGAAGGAGGCCAACGACCCCCGCTGCGTCCCCGTCCTCGACACCCTGCCCCGCTACCTCGTCAAGGACTCCGTCGTCGCCGTCGGCGAGATCGGCTACGACGCGATGACCCCCGCCGAGGACACCGCCCTCGCCACACAGCTCCAGCTCGCCGCCGACCACGCCCTGCCCGCCCTCGTCCACACCCCCCACCGGGACAAGCGCGCCGGACTGCGCCGCACGATCGACGCCGTCCGCGAATCCGACCTGGCGCCCGAGCACGTCCTCCTCGACCACCTCAACGAGACCACGGTCGCGGAGGCCAAGGACAGCGGGTGCTGGCTCGGCTTCTCCGTCTACCCCGACACCAAGATGGACGAGGACCGGATGGTCGCGCTCCTGCGGACCTACGGACCGGAGAAGGTCCTCGTCAACTCGGCCGCGGACTGGGGGCGGAGCGACCCGCTCAAGACCCGCCGGGTCGGCGACGCGATGCTGGCGGCCGGATTCGGCGAGGACGACGTCGACCGGGTCCTGTGGCGCAACCCCGTGGCCTTCTACGGACAGAGCGGCCGGCTCGTCCTGGACGTGCCACCGCCGGCCGGCCTGCACGAGGGCAACTCCGTGCTCCGCAGCGGGGAATGAGGGACGGTCCCGCGATGCGCTTCCGCCACCCCGACGGCTCGGTCGTCCATCTCGCCTACTGCACCAACGTCCATCCCGCCGAGACCCTCGACGGCGTCCTCGCCCAGCTCCGCGACCACGGGGAACCCGTCCGGCGGCGGCTCGGCCGCGACCGGCTCGGCATCGGCCTGTGGCTCGCCCGGCCCGCGGCCCGCGCCCTCACCGACGACCCCGGCGCCCTGCGCGGCCTGCGGTCCGAACTGGACCGCAGGGGACTGGAAGTCGTCACGCTCAACGGCTTCCCCTACGAAGGCTTCGGCGCCGGCACGGTCAAACACCGGGTCTACACCCCGGACTGGACCCACCCCGATCGCCTCGCCCACACCACCGACCTCGCGCGCCTCCTCGCCGCCCTCCTGCCCGACGACGTCACCGAGGGCACCATCTCCACCCTGCCCCTCGGCTGGCGCACCCCCTTCGACTCCGCGCGCGCCGCCACCGCGCACCTCGCGCTCAAGACCCTCGCCGACCGCCTCGACACCCTGGAGGAGCTCACCGGCCGATCCGTGCGCGTGGCGCTCGAACCGGAACCCGGCTGCGTCATCGAGACCACCGCCGACGCCCTCGCCCACCTCCCCGCGGTGGGCGCCCCCCACCGCATCGGCGTCTGCGTCGACACCTGCCACCTCGCCACCTCCTTCGAGGACCCGGCCACCGCCGTGGCCGCCCTCACGGCGGCGGACGTCACCCTGGCCAAAGCCCAGCTCTCCGCCGCCCTCCACGCCGAACACCCGCACCTCCCCGCCGTCCGCACGGCCCTGGGCGCCTTCGCCGAACACCGCTACCTCCACCAGACCCGCACCCTCACGCCCGACGGCCTGCGCGGCACGGACGACCTCGACGAAGCCCTCGCCGGAACGATCCTGCCCGACACGACCCCGTGGCGCGCCCACTTCCACGTCCCCCTGCACGCCCGCCCCGCCCCACCGCTCACCTCCACCCTCCCGGTGCTCGAAGAGACCCTGGCCCTGCTCGTCGGCGGACCCGCCCCCCTCACCCGTCACCTCGAGGTCGAGACGTACACGTGGCAGACCCTGCCGCCCGAGCTGCGCCCCACCACCCGCGCCCGGCTCCACGACGGCATCGCCGCCGAACTCTCCCTGGCACGCGACCTCCTGACCGACCTCGGCCTCAAGGAACTGCCATGACCGACACGAACGGCGCCCCGCGCCCCGTCCCCCTCCTCGTCCTGGACGTCGTCGGCCTCACCCCCCGGCTCCTCGCCCACATGCCGAACCTCACGTCCCTCGCCGCCACCGGCTCCCGCGCCCCCCTCAGCACGGTCCTGCCCGCCGTCACCTGCACCGCCCAGACCACCTTCCTCACCGGCGCGCTCCCCTCCGAACACGGCATCGTCGCCAACGGCTGGTACTTCCGCGAACTCGGCGACGTCCTCCTCTGGCGCCAGCACAACGGCCTCGTCTCCGGCGACCGCCTCTGGGACGCCGCCCGCAGGACCTGGCCCGACTACACCGTCGCCAACATCTGCTGGTGGTACGCGATGGGCGCCGACACCGACATCACCGTCACCCCCCGTCCCATCTACTACTCCGACGGACGCAAGGAACCCGACTGCTACACCCGTCCGCCCGCCCTCCACGACGAACTCACGCGCAGCCTCGGCACCTTCCCCCTCTTCCGCTTCTGGGGCCCGGGCGCGGACCTCGCCTCCAGCCGCTGGATCGCCGAGGCGACCCGCCACGTCATGCGCACCCGCCGACCGGACCTGACCCTCTGCTACCTGCCCCACCTCGACTACGACCTCCAGCGCTACGGCCCCGACGACCCCCGCGCGCACCGGGCCGCCGCCGCACTCGACACCGTCATCGGCCCCCTCCTCGACGACGCGCGCCGCGAAGGACGCACCGTCGTGGCCCTGTCCGAGTACGGCATCACCCCGGTCAGCCGCCCCGTCGACGTCAACCGGGCCCTGCGCCGCGCCGGACTCCTGGAGGTCCACACCCAGGACGGCATGGAGTACCTGGACACCGGAGCCTCCTGCGCCTTCGCCGTCGCCGACCACCAGCTGGCGCACGTCTACGTGCGCCGGCCCGCGGACCTCGCCGCCACCCGCGAAGCCCTCACCGGTCTGGCCGGGGTCGAGCAGATCCTCGACGACGAGGGCAAGAAGAGCCACGGCCTCGACCACCCGCGCTCCGGCGAACTCGTCGCGATCGCCGCACCGGACGCCTGGTTCACCTACTACTACTGGCTCGACGACGCCCGCGCCCCCGACTTCGCCCCGCTCGTGGAGATCCACCGCAAACCCGGCTACGACCCCGCCGAACTCTTCATGGACCCCGAGTCCCCCTTCGTCCGCCTGAAGGCCGCCGGCGCCGTGGCGCGCAAGAAACTCGGCCTCCGCTACCGCCTCTCCGTCGTCCCCCTCGACCCCTCACCCGTCCGCGGCAGCCACGGCCGCCTCCCCGCCCACGACGACGAGGCCCCCCTCGTCCTGTGCTCCCGGCCGGACGCGGTCACCGACCGGCTGGCGGCCACCGAGGTCAAGTCCCTGCTCCTGCGCCTGGCCGGGGCGGAGGCGGCCGGCCCCACCTGAGCGTGCGGGCGAGGGTGTCCGGCACGCGGGGCGCGAGCCCGCGGACGGGACGGGCCGCGCCCCCCGGACCGCGGGGTGCGCACACCCCCGCCGGCCACAGGTGTGACTGTCGTCGCGAACGGGCTGGTGGCAGACTGGCCGGCGATCTGCCGAAGGAGCCCCCCGTGTCGATGATTCACCGCCTGCGCAGCGCCGTCCGCCGTACCTACCGGCGTGCCGTGGACCTCAGTCACCCGGCGCGGTCGCCGCTCGGCAGCACGGTGGTCAACTGCGTGGTCTACCGCGACGGCGTGCGGCAGGAGGAGGTGCGGTCGGTCGAGGAGGCCGTGCGGCGGGTGCGCAGGGCGGGCGACGGGTTCGTGTGGATCGGCCTGCACGAACCGGAGGAGAAGGAGTTCGCGGGGCTGGCCGAGCTGTTCGGGCTGCACCCGCTGGCGGTGGAGGACGCCGTCCACGCCCACCAGAGGCCGAAGCTGGAGCAGTACGAGGACGTGCTGTTCGCCGTCCTCAAGACGGTCTGCTACGTGGAGCACGACGAGCTCACCGCGTCGAGCGAGGTGGTGGACACGGGCGAGCTGATGGCCTTCACCGGGCCCGACTTCGTCATCACCATCCGCCACGGGGGCCACAGTTCGCTCGGCCCGCTCCGCGAAGCCCTGGAGTCGGAGCCGGAGCAGCTGGCCAAGGGCCCCTCCGCCGTGCTGCACGCCATCGCCGACCACGTCGTCGACGACTACCTCGCCGTCGCCGAGGCCGTCCAGGACGACCTGGACGCGATCGAGACCGCGGTCTTCTCCGAGCAGGGCCCCAGGAGCGACGTCGGCCGGATCTACCAGCTCAAGCGAGAACTCCTCGAACTCAAGCGGGCGGTGACACCGCTGGGCCGGCCGCTCCAGCGCCTCGCGTCCGAACCGCTGCCGATGGTCGCGACGGAGATACGCGCGTACTTCCGCGACGTGACCGACCACCTGGCGCGGGTCACCGAGCAGGTCGCCTCCTACGACACCCTCCTCGACTCGATCCTCCAGGCCCATCTCGCCCAGGTGACCGTCGCCCAGAACGAGGACATGCGCAAGATCACCGCCTGGGCCGCGATCATCGCGGTCCCGACCATGGTCTGCGGCGTCTACGGCATGAACTTCGACCACATGCCCGAGCTGCGCTGGACCTACGCCTATCCCGTGGTCCTCGCCGTCATGGTGGTCGCCTGCTTCGTCATCCACCGCGGCTTCCGCCGCAACGGCTGGCTCTGACCTCCCCGGACGGCCCGCACGACGCGACGGGCCCGGTCACCGCAGGCCGCTGTAGGCGGCCATGACGATGTCCGTGCCGCGGTCGTCCGGCTGCCGGTCCCGGTCGATCATCCGGTTCATGACGTAGGCCACCGTCATGCGGGCACCGGGATCGCTGACGACCAGCGAGCCGCCCCAGCCACCCCAGCCGAAGGTGTCGCCGAACCCGGCGAAGCCCGCCGTCCAGACCATCGGGGTCCCCAGCACCCGGTCGTCACCGCGGAACTCCTCCCGCCAGGCGGGCTCACAGCCCTCGGGGGAAAGCAGCCGCACTCCGCCGGCCGCCCCGTGGTTGGCCAGGACCGACTGGACGAGGGCGACGGAGCGCGCGTTGCCGAAGCCGTTCACCGCGGGGATCCGCGCACGGCGCCAGGCGGGGGAGTTGACGTCCTCGACCCGGATGACGGGCCCGGCGTGCTCCCGGCGCGTCCCGTCCGGACCGAGCGGCGCTTCGGCGGCGTAGGCGTCGGTCAGGGACGGCGGCGGAACGAGTGGCGCGACGCGGTGGTCGTGTACGGCGGGGAGCCCGATGTGGAAGTCCGCGCCGAGCGGTGCGGCGACCTCGTCGGCGAAGAACTCGCCGAGTCCGCGCCCGGTGACGCGGCGGACGATCTCGCCCACCAGGTACCCGAAGGTGAGCGCGTGGTAGCCGGCGGCCGTCCCCGGCTCCCACGCGGGCGCCTGCGCGGCCAGTCCCGACGTCACGCCCTCCCAGTCGTAGAGGTCCTCGACCGTCGTCGGCCCGGACAGCTCCGGCAATCCGGCGGTGTGCGACAGCACGTGCCGCACGAGCACCTTCTCCTTGCCGGCCGCGGCGAACTCCGGCCAGTAGGCGGCGACCGGCGCGGACAGGTCGAGCGCGCCCCGGTCGGCCAGGACCAGCGCGCACAGGGCGGTCATGTTCTTGGTCGTCGAATTCACACCGGCGAGGGTGTCGCGCTCCCAGTCGACGGAGCGGTCCGCATCGGCGTACCCGCCCCAGACGTCGACCACCGGCTCGCCGTCGACGAAGACGGCCGCGGAGGCCCCGACGTCATCCTTGCCGAGCAATTCCGCGAGGGTCGACCGGACGGCTTCGAAGCGCGGCTCGCACATTCCCTTAACATCAGTCATGCGTCCCAGCCTCGTGGGGTGCCGGGAATGTCACCCCACCGTTCCCGCACGGGTTTTATCAGGCGGGGCGTCGACGGAATTCCCGTATGTGGTGCCGCGGCGGGGTGTCGACGGGGGCCGAGGCCGGGCGCCAGGGCGTTCCCACGAGGGAGACGCCGACAGGAAGGGCGGAGACGCGTGCTGGAGCGGCTCAACCAGGCGCTGGACCACCTGGAGGACTGCCTCGACCAGGAGATCGACGTCGCCGCGGTGGCCCGGATCGCCGCGGTGTCGGAATACCATTTCCGGCGGATGTTCTCCGCTCTCGCCGGAATGCCGCTCCCGGTCTACGTGCGGCGGCGGCGCATGACGCTCGCCGGCGCCGACGTCCTGGCGGGCGGGACGACACTCCTCGATATCGCGGTGCGGTACGGATACGGTTCGGGCGAGGCTTTCGCCCGTGCGTTCCGCTCGGTGCACGGCATCGGTCCCGGCGAGGCACGGAGGACCGGCGCGGTCCTCACGGCGCAGCCGCGGATGTCCTTCCGCCTCGTCGTCGAGGGCGGTACGAGCATGCGCTACCGGATCGTCGAGAAGGAGCCGTTCCGGGTCGTCGGCCGGAAGGCCCGGCTCCCGCTCGTGGGGGAGGGGCTCAACGCGGCGGCCGTGGCACACCTGGAGAGCCTGGACGAGTCGGCGATCGGGCGGATGAAGGAGCTGGCGGGCCAGGAGCCGGACGGGATCGTCTCGGCGGTCGTGTACCTGACCGACAGCCGGGACGATGGAGCCGAGGCGGACTACTGGATCGGCGCGGTGACCGGTCCCGGGGCGGAGGCCGAGGGGCTCGACGGCCTCGACGTGCCTGCCGGGACCTGGGCGGTGTTCGACAACCGCGGTGCCTATCCGAGCGCCCTCCAGGAGCTGTGGCGGGACGTCTTCGCCCAGTGGTTCCCCTCGAACCCCTACACGAGCCGGGCAGGGCCCGAGCTGCTGCGGACGCGGCCGGTCGAGGTGGGCGCGGAGACCGACTCCCAGCTGTGGATCCCGGTCGAGCGCGGCAGCGGGGGCGCCGAGGCGTGAGCACCGGGGCCCGGGCGACGCCCGCGGTGCGGAGGGCCCATGAGGAAGGACCCGTGTCGCGCGCGGACGCACCGGAAGGCCGGGGCCGGCCCGAGGAAGGGCCGGCCCCGGCCATGCCGGGCCCGGCGTCAGAAGATGCTCACGCCGTACGCGCTGAGGGCCTCGGTCACGGGCTGGAAGAAGGTCGTGCCGCCGCTGCTGCAGTTGCCGCTGCCGCCGGAGGTGAGCCCCAGGGCGGTGGAACCGGAGAACATGGCGCCGCCGCTGTCTCCGGGCTCGGCACAGACGTTGGTCTGGATGAGGCCGTAGACGATGTCGCCGTTGCCGTAGTTGACGGTGGCGTTGAGACCGGTGACGGTGCCGCCGCGCAGGCCGGTGGTGCTGCCGCTGCGCTGGACGGACTGCCCGACGTAGGCGTTGCCGGCGCCGGTGATGTCACGGTAGCTGCCGTTGTAGAGGTAGACGCGTCCGTCCGCGGCGGAGGCGTTGGAGTGCCGGATGATGCCGTAGTCGTTCGTGGGGAAGCTGGTTCCGGCGCGCGTGCCGAGGACGGTGGTGTTGCCGGAGTTCGTATACCAGGTGCTGCCGATGTTGGTGCAGTGGCCGGCGGTCAGCGCGTAATAGGTGCTGCCGCTACGGACGTTGAAGCCGAGCGAGCAGCGTCCGCCGCCGGCGTAGATCGCCTGGCCGCCGGCGATGAGCTTGTTGATCTTCCCGGTGGTCCGTTCGATCCTGAGGTTCTTGGCGTTGTCGCCGGCGGCCTTGCGCAGGGTGGCGATCTCGCTGGGGGAGACCGTGGAGTCGACGGTGACGACGACCTTCCCGGTGGCCTGGTCGGTGTACCAGGCGGAGCCTGCCACGTCCGCCTGGAGGACGGCGCTGCTGGTGGCGGTCAGCGCGGAGGCGGTGACCTGCGCCTGCTGAGCCGTGGAGGTGGGGGCGGTCAGCGCCGAGGCGGCCACGAAGGCGCCGAGCACGGCGAGCAGTCGGCTGCCCTGGGTGATCCTGCTGCGACGGGACGAACGGTTCACTGCATCCTCCGGTGTGGGGGTGGCCGGGTCGTTGGGTAAGTGACCCGGCGGAGCGCGGAAGCGGCGGGTTGCCGCCATGAACCTGTCAAGTGCTTGGGGGAATCTTTGCCTCGACGCCGTGCTGTCGCAAGGGGCCCTTTCGGTCGCTCTACGCGCGTTCCCTCCGGCAGGCATCTCTCACAAGATCGAACAAATAGGCAAGTCGCCCTCGGTGAACTTCTAAAAGAGCGTCAGAAACTTGCAGAAGCTGATTGCGAACTGAAAGTTCACCCCGAAACCACTTCCGTCCCGCCGTGCGGCGCGCAACCGGTGGACGTGGCCCGATGTGCGTGCCGAGTCCCGGCCACCCCGCCCCTCCGGCCAAGCGTCGGAGCCGTGCTGGTGCAACCGCGAGGGGTGGGTGCCACGAAGCCCGTTGCCGCGCGCCCCTCGCGCGAAACCGTCTGGTGGGGGAGGGGTGCCCCGAGGGGCGCAGGAGCCGGCGACGCGTGCGGACGCGGCAATGATGGCCATTCACCCGATCTGCTCGGTGGCTGAATCGAGGTGCTCGACCATGCGGCAGGGCCGGAACCCGCTGCGTCGCCGTCCCTCGTGTCCCTGGCCCGGCGAGCCGTCCGCGGGTGCGGATCGACCCGGGAATCATCGGTCGTCGGCGAACTCCCGCGAAGGTCGGTCGTCCTCCCGGGTCGACGGGAGGTGAACACGAACAAACCGCTCCGCACATCTATCCCGGCCGCCGTGCGGCCTGCTAGAAGAGTGGAGCCCGCACCCCCTACAGAAACGGTTGTCATGCACGCTTCACGAACGGCGTCGGGTCTCCTGACGCTCCTCCTCGCGGCGGTCGCTGCCCTCGGCCTCGCACAGCCGGCCTCCGCCGCCGCGGCGGGCAGCCAGCGCTACGTCGCACTGGGCGATTCCTACTCCTCGGGAGTGGGAGCCGGCAGCTATCTCTCCGACAGCGGCAGCTGCCAGCGCAGCAGCAAGGCGTACCCGTCGCTGTGGGCGGCGGCCAACGCTCCGGCCTCGTTCGCCTTCACCGCCTGCTCGGGCGCGACGACCGCCACGGTGAAGAGCGGTCAGCTCGCCCCGCTCACCAGCTCCACCACGCTCGTCAGCGTCACGGCGGGCGGCAACGACGTCGGCTTCGCCAACGTCATGCAGACCTGCGTGCTGCAGAGCGAGGCGACCTGCGTCAATGCCGTGAACAACGCCATCGCGCAGGTCAACGGAACCCTGCCCGGCAGTCTTTCGTCGCTCTACGGCGCCATCCGCAGCCGCGCGCCCCAGGCCCGGGTCGTCGTCCTCGGCTACCCCCGCTTCTACCAGCTGGGCGGCAGCTGCATCGCCGGTCTGAGCGAGACCGAGCGCACCGCGATCAACCGGGGCAGCGACGCCCTCAACAGCATGCTCGCCAAGCAGGCCGCCAACGCGGGCTTCACCTACTCCAGCGTCGTCGACGAGTTCACCGGCCACGAGATCTGCTCCGGCAGCGCCTGGCTGCACAGCGTCACCGTGCCCGTCTCCAACAGCTACCACCCGACCGCCACCGGTCACGCGAGCGGATACCTGCCGGCCTTCCGCTCCGTCGCCTGATCCCCGGACTTCACCTTCACGGGTGCTGCCGCACCGTAGGTGACGCGCGTAGAGACAGCGACGCGGCGGCCGTACCCTCCCCCGACCAGCGAAGGAACCCCCTCATGAAGATCCGCTCCGTCCTCACCGCGGTCGCCCTCGTCCTGGGCGCCCTCTTCGCCCCCGGCTTCGGCGCCCTCTCCGCCGCCACCGACGCCCACGCGGTCACCAAGATCAGCCACGCCACGGCGACCTCGATGTTCCAGTCGTCCGGCATCACCTGGTCCTCCTCCGGTGGCTGCTCGAACCGGAACAACGCCACCTGCACCTCCTTCGACCAGCTCAACCTCGCCACCGCCCAGGGCGCCCAGACCCTGAAGAGCGCCAGCGGCTGCTCCCTCAACATCACCGGCGGCACCGAGACCGGGCACGCCAGCGGCACGTACTCGCACTGGAACGGCTACAAGCTCGACTTCGCCAAGTACACCTGCGTCGGCAACTACATCAAGAACACGTTCACCTACATCGGCGTCCGCGGCGACGGAGCCCCGCAGTGGAAGTCCGGCGCCGGCAACGTGTACGCCGACGAGGGCAACCACTGGGACGTGACCTTCTACAACTGCGGCGGCTGCTGACCCCGGCGCCACGGCTCGTCGACGGGTGGTGGGGGAGCCTCCTCCACCACCCCGGCGCCCGGCGTCACCGTGCTGCTCCGCCCACCTCGCCGCGTGACTCCGGCGGCACGCACAGCACCGGCACCGTCGACATGTGGAGCAGCTTGTGGGGGGTGGAACCCAGCAGCGCGCCGCGCATCGGGCTCTCGCCGTAACTGCCCACCACGATGACGCGGGCGGCGTGACGGGTCGCCGCGTCGATGAGGGCCTGGGCGGGCTTGTCGTCGAGCACTTCGACGACGGTCGGCACGCCTGCCCGGTCGGCCTCGGTGACGGCGTGTTCGAGACCGGCGCGGCCCGTCTGGCGGATGGCGTCGTAGTGGGACCGGTACTCCTCGCCGAGGGGACCGGGCGCCGCCGCGCCGTAGACCAGGACCAGTTGCTCGTCGAACGCGGCGGCCACCTCGACCGCGATGCGCAGCGCGCGGGCCGCGCCGGGGGACTCGTCGTAACCGAGCACGACCGACATCTCAGCGCTCCTTGCCGTGCACCAGGTCGGGGTCGGCGACGCCCGGCCGTTCGTCCCAGAAGGCGGGCGACCGCAGCCGCCACACGATCATGAGGATGACGCCGGCGAGGGCGATGCCGATGCCGATGACGAGCGGGGGCCCGAGGCCGAACCACGACGTGCCGCTGTACGAGTTCGCCGGATCGGACATGTCGGCGACCGACTTCACGAGCAGCCAGGTCAGGAGCCCGGCACCGACGACCGGACCGAGCCCGATCAGCAGGAAGTTGCGGACGCTCTCGAAGAGGTGGCGCCGGTAGTAGACGGCGCACGCGACGCCGGTGAGCGCGTAGTAGAAGGCGATGAGGAGCGACAGCGCGGTCAGGGAGTCGAAGAGGGCGTTCTCGCTGATCTGGTTCACGATGAGGTACCAGGCGATGGCGATCCCCGCGACCCACCAGGTGCTCACGTCGGGAGTGCGGAAGCGGGGGCTGATGTGGCCGTAGTGCGCGGGCAGCGCACGGCGCCGGGCCATGGACAGAGCGGTCCGCGAGGCGGGGATGATCGTCGTCTGGGTGGAGGCGATGGCGGACGTGGAGACGGCCAGGAGCAGGATCCAGTCCCAGCCGCCCAGTACGTCGGTGGCCAGCTGGGCGAAGACGAACTCCTCCTCGCCCGCGTTCTCCGCGAGGAACGTCGGACCGGCGTACGCGACCACCGCGAACCCCACCGACACGTACGTGACCAGCAGGATCACCGTCGACCAGAGTCCCGCCCTGCCCGGTGCGGAGGCCGAGTCCTCGACCTCCTCGGTGAGGTTGACCGCCGACTCCCAGCCCCAGTAGATGAACACGCCGAGCAGCAGCCCCCCGGTGAGCGCCGCACCACCGGCGCCGAACGGGTTCAGCCAGCTGAGGGCCGGTTCGACCGAGTCGTACGCGCTCGTCCCGTCGTACACCTTGGAGAGCGCCACGCCGACGAAGACCAGCAGGAAGGCGACCTGCGCCAGGATGAGGACGTTCTGCACCTTCGCCGACAGCTCGGTTCCGATGACGCAGACCGCCGTCATCACCAGGATCAGCAGCACGGTGAGGGACTGCCGTACGAAGGTGTTGTCCACCCAGCTGTCGAGGCCGAAGGAGAGCAGCGCGAAACTCACGGCCACGTCCGCCAGCGAGCCCACGACCAGGACCCCCGTCATCGCGATGGCCCAGCCCCCGAGCCATCCGGCCCAGGGCCCCATCGCGCGCGTGACCCAGGAGAACGTCGTGCCGCAGTCCTGGTCGACCTTGTTCAGGTAGTAGAAGGCCGACGCGATGAGCAGCATCGGAACGAACGAAGCGAACATCACGCCGGGGGCATAGACCCCCACAAGTGCGACGATCGGGCCGATGACGGCGGCCAGGGAGTACGCGGGGGAGGTGGAGTTGAGTCCGATGACGAGGGCGTCGACGAACCCGATCGCATTGGCCTTCAGACCCGCGGGGCGTTCGGCGGGTGAGGCGGCATCCTCTGCGGCCATGGTGCCTCGCTCTGGTGAGGTATGCCTTCATGGTAGGGAGGCCGGGCCGGGGCTGCACGCCAGGAGCCCGGAGCCCGGAGCCCGGCGTCGTGCCGTGGGCCGCTCGCCTGCCGCACGAGCAGGGCCGTCCAGGCTCCGCGGGGCCGGCGGGCCCCCGCGGGCCGGCACCACACGGCGACCGTGAACCGACGGCGGGGACGTCAACTGGGCGAGCCCTACGACTCCTCGCCCACGACCTCGGCCCGGGCCGTCGTCACCTTCCGCCTGCGGTACCCCACGACCGCGCACACCGCCACGAGGAGCGCCGCCACCACCGAGACTCCCAGGGCGGTCCGCTCGGCGAAGAGGTCGCCCAGCACTTCGAGGATGCCGAGACCCGCGGTCGCGTAGACCAGCGCCCAGGCGGCCCCGCCCACGAACAGCGCGGGGAGGTAGCGCGGCAGCGGCATCCGCATGCTGCCGGCGAGGAAGTTGGCGGCCGTCTGGAAGCCGACGGTCAGGAAGGAGACGGCCACGACCGGCGCGCCCCACCGCTGGATCGCCCGTTCGGCGCGCAGGAACTTCTCGGAGGAGATCCGGCCGGCGAACCTGCTGCGCCGGGCACCGGCGCCGGCGAGCCAGCCGACGGCGAACGTCCCTCCGGCACGGAGCAGCACGATGACGTAGAGGACGCCGGCGGTGAGCGCGACCTTATCCATGAGGCTTCGTCCGGGCCGCCGCGAGCGAGCCCGCCTCCCTCATCGCCGGCGTGCCGCTGACGCGCACGCCCAGGCGAGTGCGACGCACACCACCCCGGTCACCGTCACCCATCCGCGCCCCACCTCCATCAGTTCCGCTCCCCGGCCTGCCGCCCGCGGCGCGGGCTCCCGGCATCCACCGGCCCGCCCTCCAGGAAAGGCCAGCCTAACCTAAGGCGCGCCCGGGGAGTGAGGGGCGTCGGGCGACGGATGCCGCGCTCCCCGCCGATGCGGCGGCCGGGCATCGCCGAGGTCTCCCGTTCCGCGTGACCCCCGGACCTGTCCGTGCCTGGTAACGACTGTTACCATGCCTGTCATGGCGAAGACACAGTTGGGTGCGCGGGTGGATGAGGACGTCGCGGAGCTGGCGAGGAAGCGCGCCGCGGACCTGGGGCTGAGCGTGGGGGACTACCTCGCCCGGCTGGTGCAGGACGATGCCAGTGGTCTGCGTGCCCGGGCGGTGGACGCCGCGGCCCGCTTCCTGGCCGAGCACCAGGCGGTCTTCGACGACGCCGAGCAGGACCAGGCGGCGCCTCGGGGGACGCGGGCGGCCTGATGGAGCTCCACATCGACGTCCCCTGGATCCTGCAGGTCGCCGAAGCGGCGGGAGCCGACGACCCGGCCCCCGACGACTACGGCGTCCCGGTCTCGGCCGTCGCCCGCCACCGCGCCGAACTGTTCGAGCAGCCGGTCTACGACGGCGCCTACGCCAAAGCCGCCGCCCTGGTGCACACGCTGGGCCGGTGCCGCTGGCTGGAGCGCTCCAACCTCGCCGTCGCCGCCGCCACGGGCGTCATGTACCTCGAAGCCGCCGGCATCTCCGTCAAACCCACCCGCGCGGACGCCCTCGCGCTCAAGGACCTGCTCCTCGACCCCACCTGCACCTGCGGCCGCATCGCCGCCCTCCTGCGCACCTGGCCGACCACCACCTGACACCGGCGCCACTCCGGCCGGTCAGCCCCCGCAGGGCGCCGCCACAGGTTCCGCCAGATATGACCACCGGGTCCTGAGCGCTGCCACAGGGCACGTCGACGGAACTTCAGGGGTGAAGGAAATCCCCCGTCATGCCGAGTGCCTCGACGAGAACGCCCA
Source organism: Streptomyces sp. NPDC104202 (assembly GCF_055584185.1). Lineage (NCBI taxonomy): Bacteria > Bacillati > Actinomycetota > Actinomycetes > Kitasatosporales > Streptomycetaceae > Streptomyces > Streptomyces sp. NPDC104202. Next base: position 85,166 of record NZ_JBVJMN010000031.1, read on the forward strand.
GCGCCTCCTCGTCGGGTCCGGTGAAGTCGGTGAGCACAAAGGTCCCTTCATGGCCGTCGACGAAGGAACTCAGTCCGAAGAAGATCCCCTTGACGCGAATCAGGGCCGCGTCCACGTCGCCCAAGTCTGACCATGTGCGCTCCCATTCGAGCCTCAGCCTGGGGAGAGCGGGCTTGTTCTCGCAGGCACTACTGGCCCGCGTACCTGTGCAAGAACGAGACGTTCGCAGGACGGAGGAATCTGGGGGATTTTCCGCGCCGCCCGCCGCATCAGCGAACCCATCGCCTCCACCGGCAACCTCCCCACCTTCGAAAACCCAGGACGAAAGAGGCTCCCTCAGGTCCGGAAGTGAAAGCGCGGCCACCGCTTTTCCGTATGCTCCCCGCGTCGGCGCCGGCCGTCTGTTCAGCGCCTCCGGTCGAGGCTATGGTCAGGAAAATGATGAAGTTCAGTGGGCAGCCTGCCGTTCCCGCCGCCGTCAAATCGTCCTTGCAGTCCTTGATCGACCATCGGAAGTCGTTCAGTCCGCAGTTACGTGAATTCCTCGACCTGGTCGACGGAAACCTCACCTGTCACCTGTTCATCGACGCACTCGCTTCGGGCGCCGACGGGCACGGGTCCACCGGTGTGTTCGTGAGTCCGCCCCGCGCCCCGCAGGGCACCTTGATCGCGGAGGCGCTCCTGCTCGAACCGCAGATGATCCTCGCGCCGCACGAGTCGTTCATCAGGGTGACCGTGACGGCGGGCCCGGCAACGGACCCGGGCCAGGCAGCGGTCACCCTGCTGCACGAACTGGAGCTCCATGTGGCACCGGCCGTTGACCTGCTCAGGGAGATCAGCCAGGAGGTGCGGGCCGACGACGCCCGACTCGGGGTGGTCCTCGACCACCTGCGCCGCCCTGACGAGCACGTCGCCCTCGACCGCCAGGAGCAGTACGTCCGCAGCGCGGCCCGGATCCGCAGGGCCGCGGTGGGGAGTTCCGCGCAGGACTGGGGAACCCGTCTGATGACGGGTGCCTGCACGGACGCCCTTGAGCAGTTCGCGGCCTACGAGACCCTCCCGGCGAACCGAGTGGCGAACTCGGCCGAACGCACGCAATGGCTGGCAGCCCTGGTCGAGGCCCTTCGGAGCCGTGGTCCCGAGGCCGTTCTCCCGGCGCCACTGCCGACCCGGCCGGCGGTCCCGGCCCGCCCCGCCTTCGACGGTGACCTGTCCGCGCTGGTGGCGTTCCGGACGTTCCAGCGCGTCGACCCGCTCGACATCGCCGGCGAGGCGCGGACGACACACGGCGCAACGGTGCTCGGTGTACTGGACCTCTACCGGCACCGGATCGTTCCCGCCCTCCTGGCCCAGGCGGGCCCCCTCGGGCTGACCGACCCGATCCAGCAGACGTTCTTCCTGGCCTACCACGGCGTGCCGGGCCTGATCGCCTGGGAGGCCGGCAAGAGCGGTGCCGCCGCCGGCACCCTGGGGGACGTGAAGGTCGTCCCGGCATGGCCGCCGAGGGAGCCGGTCTTCTGGCTCACCCGCGAGGAACGCGCCTCATGGACCCGGGACACGGGCATTCCCCGGTCGGTGCTCGACACCCCGGGCATCGAGCACGGAAGCTACGTCTACGTCGACGGCGTGAAGTACCGTGCGGCGGTGGCCGACAGTGATCGGGCGGGTGAAACGAGGCTCTTCCCCTACGGCCGCAGATACATGGTGCTGCGCCCGGTCCGCTGACCGCGCCGCCGCATCAGCACGCTCATCGCCGCTACCCAACTTTCCTCACCTGTGAAAGCTCAGGAAGAGACAGGGTCGGTGACACCAGGGGGTCGGAATTCGTTGGCGCCCCGGTGCCGGCCGGGCCAGGATGCGGTCATGAGTGAAGCCCCTGCCGATCCGGAGCCGTCGGACCTGATCCGGCGGTTCGTCGTGCCCGGCCGGCGTCACCTCAAGCTGGGCGGAAGCCTGCTGCGGTCGACGGGTCCCGAGCGCGCCCGGTTGGTCGGTGGCCTGGCCCGGGATGCCGGGGAGATCACCCCCGCCGAGCTCGGCGTTCTCCTGGAAGGCGGCTGGCGCGAGAGCGGGACCGCCTGCTGGCTGATCGCCATTGCCGGCAGGACGGAGTTCCGCCAGCGAATCGGCGAGCGGCTGCTGTCCCAAGGCGGCCCGTACGGCGGTTCGAAGGCACTGGCCCTCGCCACCTTCGGCACTCCGGCGGACGCCGGCCTGCTCTGCGACTACCTCGATCGCCACCTCACTCGACCGGACATCGTCTACGACCAGACTTTCGCTCTCAGCACTCTGCTGTACCTCGACGGCGTCCTGGGGGCGGACCGGGCATCCCCGTACCTCGCCCCGGGCGGTCCGTGGGAGCAGTGGGCCGATGCGACGCCTAACGAGGTGCGGGACCCGCGGGAGTACCGGGAGGTCGTCGACCGGCTCTGCTCCTTCGTCCGCGAGTGCGGGGCGCTTCTTTCCGCCACACAGCCCGAGGGCCCGCATTGCGGCGGCGCTCATGCCGGGCACGGGTCGGGTATCAGGCCGACGCCTGCCTGATTCGGGTGGCCACGGCGTCGAGGACCCAGTCCAGACCTGTCGTGAAGGACGTCTCGGCGTCCACGTCGGTGCCGTCGTGCACGGCCCTGGACAGAACCGGGAAGCGGCCTGTGGCCAGCATGTTCGTGACGTGCGGCCCGTTGGCACGCCGCCAGTCGTCCTTGGAAAGGCCCGTGGCGCGCTCGGCCCGCAGGTTCGCGATCTCGCGCCGGAGGGCGCCGGTGACGTAGGCGCTGACGGTCTCCACGGCGCGCAGGACCGTGTCGATGTCGGCGAGACCGTCGAGGGCGGCCAGCTTGGCCTCGGTCACGGCGAGGCCGTTCGGGCCCAGGGCCGGGCGGCCGCCCAGGAGGTCGGCCAGCCATTCGTGGCGGAGGACGGTCTGCCGGGTGCGGTGGGCGAGGGCGCGGAGCTCCTCACGCCAGTCACCGGACCGCTGCGCGGGGAGGATCTCGGCCTGGACCTCGTCCACGATCAGGTCGAAGAGCTCCTCCTTGGTGGCGATGAATCCGTACAGCCGCATCGGGCCCGCGTTCAGCCGCGCGGCCACCTTGCGCAGCGACACGTCTTCGAGCCCGCCCTCGTCGGCCAGCGCGATGGCGGCGGCCACGATCCGCTCCCGGTCGAGCGGTACGGGGCGAGTCGGCGGCTCCGGCCGGTCCCACACAGTCATGGCCCCATCGTACTGTTGCGATGCGGTGTATCGAGAAAATACAGTGTATCGACATGAGGCATCGCATCGCCGTGATCGGCAGTGGCCCTGGTGGCCTGACCTTCGCCCGTGTCCTGCACCGCCACGGCCACCCCGTCACCCTCCTCGAACGCGACGCCGGCCCGGACGCGCGCCCGCCGGGCGGCACGCTGGACCTGCAAGAGGGGCTGGGACAACTGGCCCTGGAGAAGGCGGGGCTGCGCGCGGAGTTCGAGGCGCTGTCGCGCCCCGAGGGGCAGGCCATGCGCATCCTGGACACGGACGGGACAGTCCTGCGCGACTGGCCGGCCCGTCCGGACGACCGGGCCAACCCCGAGATCGACCGCGGGCACCTCCGCGACCTGCTGCTGGGGCCTCTCGACGTCCAGTGGGGGCGGGCCGTGACGCGGGTGGTGCCCGGGACCCGGGACGGCGTACGCGTCCACTTCGCCGACGGGCGACAGGAGGCGTTCGACCTCGTCGTGGGCGCGGACGGTGCCTGGTCCCGTACCCGTCCGGCAGTATCGCCGGTGACACCGCAGTACACCGGCGTCACCGCCGTCGAGACCTCCCTGGACGCCATCGACGTCCGCCACCCCGGCCTCGCGCGGATGATCGGTGACGGTTCTCTCGCCGTCTACGGCGTGAACAGGTCACTCGTCGCCCAGCGCAACAGCGGCGGTCACGTCAAGGTGTACGCCCGGTTCCGCGCACCGCTGGACTGGCACGCCCACCTGGACCCGGCCGACGACAAGGCCGTCCGGTCGAGCCTGCTGGCCATGTTCGACGGCTGGGCCGCCCCCGTCCTCGACCTCGTCCGGCACGGCAGCACGTTCGTCCACCGCCCCCTCCACGTCCTGCCCGTCGCCCACACCTGGACCCACGTCCCGGGAGTGACGCTCCTCGGCGACGCCGCCCACCTGATGCCCCCGTTGGGGGCGGGCGCCAATCTCGCGATGCTCGAAGGCGCCGAACTCGCCGAATCCCTCGCCACCCGCTCCTCGGACCCGGACGAAGCCGTCCGCGCCTTCGAGGAGCGGATGTGGGCCCGGGCGGGCAGGTGGGCCACGATCACGGCGGCCGGTCTGGAACGGCTCGTGAGCGAGGATCCCGCCGAAGCCCTCGCCGTCTTCGACGAGGTCCACCCGTCCTGACCGTCGAGTGGACGAGTGCGACCGCAGCGGCCCTGCCCGCATCGGCCCTGCCCGGGCTCGCGGCGCGCTTCGCGCGGGCCCGACCCGCACAGCCGGCCGGGTCGACGAGCGGCCGAGGACCTGCGGACGCAGTCGGCATGAGAACCGGATCGCCGGGTAGGCGGCCGCTGCACGGGTGCTCCCCGCCCGGCCCGCGGTGACCCCCCTCCCCGCGGCCGAGCCGTGACCGTCCCGCCCCGCATCCCCCATCGGGGCGGGGCGGTCATTGTCGGGACCGCCCCGCGCGTCACGTCGTCGAACCGCCCCGCGGACCAGGTCGTCGACCTCACTCCGGACTCCGCATCCACCGCATCCGCGATCCGGAGGGAAACTTCTTCTGGGACCGTGGAGCCGGGTCCACGACCCCGCCCGTGCCGCGGAACAGTGGCTGGCCCCGGGGCCTGGTCCCACCAGACCCGAGCCGACGCGAAGGGCTCGACCATCCGGGGCCTGAGCTCGGCTCCGCGGGCTGCCGCGCCCAAAAATACTGGGGTCGTTCGGCAGGTGACAGGGGAGCATGGCAGCCATGACGGAGGGAACCGGGCCCAAGCCGCTGGGCATGTGCGTCGTGGCCAATGTCGCCGAGGAGACGAGCCACGGCGAAGGCGGGCTGGAGATCCGCAGGGGGCTGCGGCACTTCGCGGCCGGTGCGAAGGTGTGGATCGCTCCACCGGCCTGGGGTGACGGTGGGGAATGCGTCATCGTGGCCGGACGTCATCGGAGCAACAGCCGTCGGTACATGCGGATCGTGATCGAGCGTCGGTTCCTGACGAACTTCCGGGTCCGTGCGGTCTACAGCGAGGCACTGCTGCGGGCGCTGACCGACCTGGAGCGTGGCGAGGAGCGGGAGTGGGGCGCACGAGCCCTGTGGTCCGCGGAACATGCGGAGAGCCGGGCGCTGGCCTGGAACACGCCGACGATGGAAGCTCGGGTGGACCGTCCCTCCGGTCCGGTCTTCCAGGTGGTCGCCGATCCTCCGCCCATGGACCTGCAACTCGACGGCGTCACCTACTACCTGGCCCACTTCAACGCCCGTGGGGCCCGCTACTGGCCCGAGCCGCCCCCGGTGGAACCGTCGCCGATGGTCTACTGAGGGCAACGACCGTTGTTTCGAAGGCGTCGCTGCGCCCCTGCGTCTGGGAATCCAAGGCGTACGGAGCGGGTTCTGCGGAACTGCTGTCCGTCTCGGGGCAGGGGAAGCACAATGAGGCCTCTGCCGATGTGCCTCGCTGACTGCTCATGAGGGAGGGGGATGATGGGTCCGCTGACGTCGGCCGCCCTGTCGGGGCGGACGAGTGTGTCGACGAACGACGGCGCGCGGACGAGTCCCCTCGGTCCCGCGGAATGACCGGCCGGGACGAGACCGGCGGCGGGCGGGGCGCGACCTCAGGCAATGACTTCCGTGCCCCCACGGCCTTCCAGACCGGCGACGGAAGCCGGCAGCACAACCACTTCTACCAGGCGTCCCCCGTGGCCTGGCCCCTCCGGATCGGAGTGGTGCCGCGAGAAGCCGACTGCTTCCAGCAGCGCGGAGACCTGCGGAGGCTGCGACGGGAGCTGGGAGTGGACGAGGCGCCGGCCCGGACTCGGGTGATCACCGGGCTCGGAGGCGTGGGGAAGACACAGCTCGCGGCCCGCTATGCGCGCGCGGAATGGGCGGCGGGATCCATCGACCTGTTGGTGTGGGTCAACGCCTCCAGTCGGTCTTCCCTGGTTGCCGGCTACGGCCACGCCGGTGTCGAAGCGGCCGGCGCGGACGGACGGGACCTGGAACGAGCCGCCGCACGGTTTCTGTCGTGGGCCGAGACGACGAACCGTCGGTGGCTCGTCGTCCTCGACGACGTGTCGAACACCGCCGACCTCAGGGGTCTGTGGCCTCCCGCGCGGCCGAGCAGCGGTGGCCGGGCCCTCGTCACCACCCGGCGTCGTGACGCCGCCCTCACCGGCTCGCATCGGGAGCGCTTCGACCTCGGCCCCTTCACGCGAAGCGAGGCCCACGCGTACTTCACGCGGGCTCTGACCGCCCACGGGGCGCGTCCGCCGGATCCCGGCGAGGTGGATGCGCTGGTCGCCGAACTGGGTTTCCTGCCCTTGGCGTTGGCTCAGGCCCGGGCCTTCCTCGTCGACATGGGCTTCACCTGTTCCGCGTACAGGGAGAGACTGGGAGACGACAGCCGTTCCTTGAGTGATCTCTTCCCGGAGGGGGACAGCCTGCCCGACGACCACGTGGACAGCGTCGCGACCACCTGGCGGTTGGCCATCGAACGAGCGGACTCCATGACACCCGCGGGCCTGGCCCGCCCTCTGCTGGAGGTCGCGAGTCTGCTGGACCCCCAGGGCATTCCGCTGAGCGTCCTGACGGGACAGCCCGTCCTGACGCATCTGGCAGCCCGCAGGGCGCAGAACCGTCCTGATGCCGATCCTGATGCCGATCCCGATGCCGATCCCGATGGCCGGCCGTCGTCCGCCGACGTCGTGCAGGCGTTGCGCTGCCTGCACCGAATGAGCCTCGTCGACCACCGAGTGGACCGGACGGCCGACACCGTACGCGTCCACGCACTGGTGCAGAGAGCGACCAGGGAATCCCTGTCCGGCGCGGCCCGCGATGCGACGGCCCGCGCGTGCGCGGACGGCCTCCTGCATGCCTGGCCCTCCGCGGCCGGCCAGGACGGGACTCTGGCCGCGACCCTCCGTACGAACGCCGAAGCCCTCATCGACCGTGCCGGGGACGCGCTGTGGAACGAAGGCTGCCACGAGCTGTTCCTCCGGACGGGAGCGAGCCTCGGGGAGGGAGGAATGCCGCAGCTGGCGCACGCGTACCTCGCACGGCTGACGCTTCAGGCCGAAGCCCGGCTGGGCGGCTCCGAGCATCCCGACGTCCTCTTCTGCAGGCATCTGACCGCCTGGTGGCGTGGCGTGGCGGGTGATCCGGCGGGTGCTGCCGAGGCGACGAGCGACGTGGTGGTCCGGCTGTGCGAAGCGCTGGGCCCGGACCACCCCGACGTGCTGGCAGCCCGCAACAGTCTGGCCTACTGGCACGGCGCGGCCGGCGACCATCGTGGTGCCGCGGCGGCGACCGGCCCGCTCCTCGCCGACCTCGGGCGGGTCCTCGGCCCCGATCACCCGGAGACACTGACGGCACGGAGCAACATGACGTGGTGGCTCGGCCTGACGGGCGCCTGCCGACAGGCCGCCACCGCGACCCGGGAACTCCTCGTCGACCTGGAACGAGTGCTGGGAACCGATCATCCGCAGACACTCACGGCGCGCGCGAACCACGCTCGGTGGCTGGGCACCGCCGGCGCCCCCGCTGAGGCGAAGGCCGCCCTGACGGAACTGCTGACCGACATGACCAGGATCTTCGGCCCCGATCACCTGCCCATCCTCGGCGTCCGTGGCGCCCTCGCGCGGTGGACCGGTGTCGATGGAGACGCCGCCGGCGCCGCGGCCGACTTCGCCGTCCTCCTCGAGGACTGCCTGCGCACGCTCGGCCCGGAGCATCCCTACACGCTCACCACGAGGAGCGGACTCGCCCGATGGCGCGGCGTGGCCGGCGACGCCGCAGGAGCGACGGAAGCGCTCGGAGCGCTCCTCACCGACCGCCTGCGCGTCCTCGGTCCGGAGCACCCGGACACCTTCGCCGCCCGGGCGGGACTGGCCTGGTGGCACGGGGAGGGGGGAAGACCGGACGTCGCCGTCCGCGAACTGACCTCGCTCCTCGACGACATCACGCGCGTCCTGGGCGAGGAGCACCCCGACACGCTCGCCGCCCGCCGCTCCCTGCTCCACTGGCGGACACCGGCGCAGGAGCGTCCGGCCGGCGACGGGGCGTCGGGGAGGTTCCCCACCGGGGCGCGACGTCCCTCCCCGCCACGAACGCCGCGAAGACTCTGAGCTCCGCCGTCCTCGTCGAGGGCTCCTGCCGTCCGGGATGGTCCGGCAGGTTCCGTGGGCGTGGTTGCGCCTGGTCGCACGTGGCGGTGACGGGCCGGTGGTCAGGGGCGGTTGCGCCGCCTGTGCCGTATCCGGATCCCGACGATCGCCCCGGTGAGCGAGGCGGCCGCGAGGGCGAGGGTCGTCGGTCCGAGGCCCCAGGTCCGCTGGTCCGGCTCGCGGACGGTGGTGGGTGACGTGGTCGGGGGCCGGGAGGTGTCGGGCGCCGACGAAGTCCGCGGTGATGCGGTGGGTGGGGGGCCGCCGGCGGTCCCGCCCGGAGTCGCGGGCGTCGTTCCGGGCCTCGGCGTGCTGCTGCCCGGGTCCGTCGACGTGCCGGGCGACGCGGCGGTCGCCGTGACCGTCAGCTTCTGTTCGGCGTGTCCCAGTCCGGGCCGGCCGGCCGAGACCGTGATCGTCCACGTCCCGGCAGGCAGGCTTTCGGTGGTCGTCCAGTCGGTGGGGCCGGTACCGCGGACGAGTCTCCAGGGCCCGGCGGTGTGGCGGCCGTCGGCGCTGACGGCGTTGACCAGCGCGGCGACGGGTTCGTCGACGACGTCGCCGTCGTTCTCCCAGGTGACGTGGGTGAGGACGTGACCGCCCTGGTGGCCGGTGATGACGATGTCCAAGTTGTGGCCGTGGGCCATGGCGGGTCGGGGCAGGGCCAGGCCGAGGGCGAATGCTGCGGTGAGGAGGAGCGCGGGGCGTGTGGCGGTGTGCATGGCGGTGCTCCGGAGGGGCCGGCGGTGAAGGAAGGGCAGTGGTCCGTCGAGACGGGGTACCTGCGGGGGGGGGGGGGGGGGGGGGGGGGGGGGGGGGGGGGGGGGGGGGGGGGGGGGGGGGGGGGGGGGGGGGGGGGGGGGGGGGGGGGGGGGAGGGGG
>NZ_JBVJMN010000032.1:0-92969 GCF_055584185.1 Streptomyces sp. NPDC104202
GAGAAGCTCGGACGGTCCCCACCACGGTTGTCGTCACGGCGGAAACCGCCACCGCGGTTGTCGCCGCCACGGTCGTCGCGGCGGAAGCCGCCGCGGGCTACGCGCCGACGTACGCGGCGAGGTGCTCGCCCGTGCGGGTCGAGCGGTTCGCGACGAGCTCCGCCGGGGTGCCCTCGAAGACGATCGTGCCGCCCTCCTGGCCGGCGCCCGGGCCGACGTCGACGATCCAGTCGGCGTGCGCCATCACGGCCTGGTGGTGCTCGATGACGATGACCGACTTGCCCGCGTCGACGAGGCGGTCGAGCAGCCCGAGCAGGTTCTCCACGTCGGCGAGGTGGAGGCCGGTGGTGGGCTCGTCGAGCACGTAGACGCCGCCCTTCTCCGCCATGTGCGTGGCCAGCTTGAGCCGCTGGCGCTCGCCGCCCGACAGGGTGGTGAGCGGCCGGCCGATGTCGAGGTAGCCGAGGCCGACGTCGGAGAGCCGCTCCAGGATGCGCAGGGCGGCGGGGATGCGGGTCTCGCCGGCGCCGAAGAAGTCCTTGGCCTCGTCGACCGGCATGGCGAGGACCTCGCTGATGTCGCGGCCGCCGAACCGGTACTCCAGGACCGATGCCTCGAAGCGCCTGCCCTCGCAGTCCTCACAGGTGGTGGCGGCACCCGCCATCATCGCCAGGTCGGTGTAGATGACGCCGGCGCCGTTGCAGGTGGGGCAGCCGCCCTCGGAGTTGGGGCTGAAGAGGGCGGGCTTCACGCCGTTGGCCTTGGCGAAGGCGTTGCGGATCGGGTCGAGCAGTCCGGTGTACGTGGCCGGGTTGCTGCGGCGCGAGCCCTTGATCGGCGCCTGGTCGACGGAGACGACGTTCTCCCGGCGGGCCACCGAGCCGTGGACCAGCGAGCTCTTGCCGGATCCGGCGACCCCGGTGACCACGCACAGCACGCCGAGCGGGATGTCGACGTCGACGTCCTTCAGGTTGTGCGTCGAGGCGCCGCGGACCTCCAGGTGCCCGGTCGGCTTGCGGACGGTGTCCTTGACGGCGGCCCGGTCGTCGAAGTGGCGTCCGGTGACGGTGCCGCTGGCGCGCAGTCCGTCGAGGGAGCCCTCGAACATCACCTGGCCGCCGCCGGAGCCGGCGCGCGGGCCGATGTCGACGATGTGGTCGGCGATGGCGATGGTCTCCGGCTTGTGCTCGACGACCAGGACCGTGTTGCCCTTGTCCCGCAGTTCGAGGAGCAGGTCGTTCATCCGGCTGATGTCGTACGGGTGCAGACCGGTGGTCGGCTCGTCGAAGACGTAGGTGGTGTCGGTGAGCGAGGAGCCGAGGTGGCGGATCATCTTGATGCGCTGGCCCTCGCCGCCGGACAGGGTGCCGGCGGGGCGGTCGAGCGAGAGGTAGCCGAGGCCGATCCGGACGATCGAGTCCAGGGTGTGCAGCAGCTTGGCGATCAGCGGGGCGACCGACGGCTCGTCGAGGCCGCGGACCCAGGCGGCCAGGTCCCTGACCTCCATCGCGCAGACGTCGGCGATGGAGAGGCCGCCGATCTTCGACGACCTGGCCTCCTCGCTGAGCCGCGAACCCCCGCACTCGGGACAGGAGGTGAAGGTGACGGCCCGCTCCACGAACGCCCGGACGTGCGGCTGGAGCGCGTCCTTGTCCTTGGAGAGCATGGACTTCCGGATCTTCGGGATCAGGCCCTCGTAGGTGAGGTTGACGCCGTCGACCTTGACCTTGCGGGCCTCGCCGTGGAGGAACTCCGCCTTCTCGTCGGCGGTGAAGTCGCGGATCGGCTTCTTCGGGTCGAGGACGCCCGAGTCGGTGTAGACCCGGGTGGTCCAGAAGCTGTCCTGCTTCCAGCCGGGGATGGTGAACGCGCCGTCGCCGAGCGCCTTCGAGTCGTCGTACAGCTGGGTCAGGTCGATGTCGGAGGCGGTGCCGCGGCCCTCGCAGCGCGCGCACATGCCGCCGTGGTACACGGCCTTGGTGACGACGAGCTTCTCGCCCTTGCCCTTGTCGACGCTCATGGCGCCGCTGGCGACCCGCTTGGGGACGTTGAAGGCGAACGCGCTGGGCGGACCGATGTGCGGCGTGCCGAGGCGGCTGAAGAGGATGCGCAGCATCGCGTTGGTGTCGGTCGCGGTCCCCACCGTGGAGCGGGGGTCGGCGCCGAGGCGCTGCTGGTCGACGACGATCGCCGTCGTCAGCCCCTCGAGGACGTCGACCTCGGGGCGCGCGATCGTCGGCATGAAGCCCTGGACGAAGGCGCTGTAGGTCTCGTTGATCATCCGCTGCGACTCGGCGGCGATGGTGCCGAACACCAGCGAGCTCTTGCCCGAGCCGGACACCCCGGTGAAGACCGTCAGTCTGCGCTTGGGGAGCTCGACGCTGACGTCCTTGAGGTTGTTCACCCGTGCCCCGTGCACGCGGATCAGGTCGTGACGGTCGGCGACGTGCGGCTCGGTGGAGTCCGCGTCCGTCCCGGTGTCCTTGCTCATGGTCTCTCCATCTCTCCGGATGGGACCGCCCTTGCCCGGCCCCATCCGGCGAGCTTAGGCGGACACGCTCGAATCCCCCTCGAATCCCGCTCGAATTGCCCTCGCGGGGGGCTTGAGGGAAATTCGAGCGGGAATCAGGGGGGATTCGGGCCGTACGGAGGAGGACGCCCGGGGGTCCGGTGGGTTCCGGGCGGACGCGGCGGGGCGGGCCGGTCTCAGCGCTCCTGCAGCAGGCCGAGGACGTTGCCGTCGACGTCGGTGACGGTGGCCACCAGGCGGCCGCCGCCGACCTCGGCCGCGGGGTTCTGCACGACGGCGCCGGCGGCCGTCACCTCCGCCAACTTCGCCTCGATGTCCGGCACGTGCCAGTACGCGACCGGTGAGGCCATGCCCTGCGTCCCCGCCCCCGGGACCAGCCCGATGTGCTGTCCGGCGACGTCGAAGCCGACGTAGAAGTCCTCGTCGGTCTGGGGTTCGACGCCGAGCAGCGCGGTGTACACCGTCTTTGCCGTCGCCAGGTCCTTGACGGGGTGGAGCACCGTCTTGATTCCCTGGGTGGCGGGGTGGGACATGGTCACTCCTAGGTCGGGATCGTGTGACCGCATGCTAGGGAAAAGCCCTGTCGAAACGCTTCTCCGTTCTTGCTCACTCAAGTGGGAATCCAGCCATCTTTGACCGGAATTACAGAGGGCCTTGCCAGGCTGCGAGCGCGTTGCATCCAGAAGGGGAATCACGTGAAGAAGCTCGCATTGGTCACAACGGTGATCGTGACCGGCCTGGTGGGTCCGGCCGTCACCCCGGTGGCGGCGGTGGAGGCGGCCACTCCGGCCGCAAGCGTGGCCTGGTCGCCGTGTCCGGAAAACGATCCGACCCTCGGAGCCATGCTCAAGGGCCTCGAGTGCGGTTCGGTCCAGGTGCCGCTCGACTACGCCAACCCGGAAGGCCGGAAGATCAGTCTGGCACTGACCCGGGCCAAGCACACCGTCGCCGACGCACAGTACAAGGGCGTCGTGATCCTGCACCGCGGCCAGTGGCCCGGTCCGATCTCCCGCGACCTGCCCACCCGTTACGCCAAGGGCACCACCGGCCTCGCGCCGGACGTCGGCGCCGCCTACGACTTCATCGGCTTCGACCCGCGCGGTGTGGGCGCCAGCGAGCCGGCGATCGTCTGCGACCCGACCTACATCAACCCCGGCCATGCCCTGCCGGACCCGGTCCCGGCCTCGCCCGCCGCCGAGCAGGCACTGGTCGACCGGGCCCGCTCGTACGCCCAGAGCTGCGGCCAGCAGTACGGCGACGTGCTGAACCACCTCACCACCAAGGACTCCGCGCGCGACCTGGAGCAGATGCGCATCGCGCTCGGCCAGGAGAAGATCACCTACTTCGGCACCCACTGGGGCACCTACCTCGGCTCCGTCTACGCCTCCATGTACCCCAACCGGGTGCAGCGGATGATCCTCGACAGCGTCGTGAGCCCGAGCGGCGTCGGCTACCTGAACCACCTCGGCAAGAACTTCACCGCCGAGCAGAACGCCGGCATCTTCTTCACCTGGGTCGCCAAGTACGACTCCGTCTACCACCTGGGCACGACCGCCGCCCAGGTCGAGGCGAAGTACTACGCGGCCCAGAACAGCCTCCGCGACGCCCCCATCGACGGCAAGATAGGCCCGGCGGAGTGGGCCGACGTCTTCGAGCCGGTCGTCTACCGCCACTGGATCTGGCTGAACCGCGCGAAGATCCTCTCGGACTTCGTCGTCAACAACGACCCGACCTCGCTGAAGGCCAACTTCTCCGACCCGGGCTTCCCGCACCAGAACCGCCACACGATGACCAACGCGGTCAACTGCACCGACGGCCCCTGGCCGCGTGACTGGAACCTGTACAGCGCGGCCTACTCCGCCCAGTACGCCCTCGGCAGCACCATCCTCACCTGGAACAACGCCTGGTACATGGCGCCGTGCGCCTTCTGGCCGGCGCCCTCCCAGACGCCGCAGCAGGTCGGCAACGCCTCGGTGGACGTCCTCATCGTGCAGCCCGAGTTCGACGCCGCGAGCGGCGTGTTCGGCGCCTACGACACCCACCTGCGCTTCCCCAACTCCCGCTTCGTCATGGAGAAGGGCGGCCACAGCGTCGGTGCGGCCCTGTCGGCCAACGGCAACACCTGCCTCAACGCCTACGTCAGCGACTACCTGAGGGACGGCACCCGGCCCGCCTCGAAGTGGGGCGTCGACGCCACGTGCGCGGCGGCTCCCGACCCGGTTCCGGCCGGCGCCTGACCGGACGGGAGCGGGCCCCGCATGCGCGAGACATGCGGGGCCCGCACCCACCGGACCACACTCCGGGACGGCACTCCCGGAGCGACGCCCATCGGGTCAGCGCGCGGTGGTGGCCGCGTCTGCCCGGTGGGCGTCGACCAACTGCTCCAGCGTCCGCGCCAGTTCGTTCGGCGCGGGCATCGTGAGCACCTCCAGGCGGAGCCGCCGGGCGTTGGCCCGGAGGGTCTCGTCCTCGATGAGCCGGACGATCGCGGCGCGCACGCCGGGGCCGTCCACCTCGGCGGGCTTCATGGCCAGCCCCGCCCCGGTCCGGTCGAGGCACTGGAGCTTGAGCGGCACGTCGAACGCCCGGCTGACGAGCAGCTGGGGGACGCCGTAGCGCAGCGCGCAGCCGAACGACCAGGTGCCCCCGTGGTGCACCATGGCCGCGCAGGTCGGCAGCACGTCGGCGAGGGGCACGGACTCCACCAGGCGCGTGTTGTCCGGCACCCGGCGCAGCTGCTCCTGGGACTCCCGGGGCAGCGTCAGCACCAGCTCCATCTCCAGGTCCCCGACCGAGTCGAGGATCTCCTGGATCTTCTCGACGGGCAGCAGCTGCCGCACCGGACCGTCGTTCACCGCGTCGCCGAAGGTCATCAGGACCCGGGGCGCCCGGGGCGGCTCGGCCAGCCAACGCGGCACCACCGTCGGGCCGTTGTACGGGACGAACTGCATCGGGAGCGTCGTCGGACGGGCGTCGGGACGGAACGCGCCGGGCAGCGGGTCGATCGTGAACTGGCCGTTCACCAGGTCCTCGGAGAACTCCACGCCGTACTTCCCCGCCCAGCCGGACAGCCAGTCGCGCAGCCCGTCCGCGCGGTCCTCCGGGGGCTGCCGCTCCTGGGCGTGCAGGAAGTCCTCCCGCATCCGGCTGTAGACGTCCACCGAGTAGAGCACCCGGGCGTGCGCCGCGCCGACCGCGGCGGCCGCGACCGCCCCCGCGAACGCCTTCGCGCCCCAGAGCACCAGGTCGGGCCGCCATTCGAGGGCGAACCGCACGACGTCGTCCATCATCGTGTCGTTCGACCGCCGGGCCTGCGGGAGCACCAGGTTCTCGAAGACCCGGGTGGCCTGTTCCCAGTCGAGCCGGTCCCGGTCGGGGCGGACGTCGAAGAGCGGGTCGAGACCGCCGCCCTGCTGCGGACCCTGGCCCGCGCCGCCCGCGGCGGGCGCGGCGGCCTTCTTCCGCTGGTCCCGCTGGTCGCGCTGCCTGCGCACCTCCGCGGTCTCGCCCGGACCGACACTGATGCCAGTGAGGCCGGCCCCGGTCACGTCGTCGAGGAGGTCGGGCCAGCCGGCCACGCGTACCTCGTGACCGGCGGTCTGCAGGGACCAGGCCAGGGGAATCAGGTTGAACAGGTGCGTCTTAAACGGAAACGGCACAATGAGGACACGCATGACGGACCGCCTTAGCGTCGGGGCCGGGGGAGTTCATGGGGGTACTCCGCCCTTGCCGGTCCCGATCATCATGCTCAGGCGTCCGGCACGGTTCTTCTCCAGTTTTGCCGGGTGCCACCGGTTGCGGCGGTGACCAGGAACGTGATCACCGCGACCACGAGCGCCGCCGGAACCGGTCCCGCCAGGTCGCACAGGGCCCCCATGACCAGGATCGACACCGCCACGCCCGAGGGCAGCAGGGTGGCCCGCAGCGTCACCACCGACGACAGCTCCTCGGCGGACGCCGCGGCGAGCAGCCGGTTGTTGAAGTGCACGAAGGCAACCTCGAAGAGCACCAGGAACACGGCGTACAGGACGAGCGTCGGCACCGTGCGGCCGATCAGCACCGCGGCGAGCAGCGGCGGCATCGGCAGCACCGCCCAGACGGCCGACGGGACCCGGTCGAGGTACTGCTGCGCGGGCAGCGCGGCGAGCGACCCGGCGAAGATCGCGAGCGCCGACATCGCGACGAACACGCCGACCAGCCGGGTCCCGCCGTCCAGGAGGTGGAGCGGGATCACCGTGACGGCCACCGTGTGGAAGCCCTGCCAGAACGCGACCAGCAGGAAGCGGGCGAACAGCCGCCGCACCACGGGGTCCTCGACCCGCAGCCGGGTGCCGGCCGGGGCCGCCCCCTCGGCCTTCGCGTCGGCCGTCGAGGGCGCCGCCGCCCCCGGCAGCCCCCAGGCCAGCACCGCGGAGAGCGCGAGGGTCACCACGTTCAGCGCGATCAGGCCCCGCAACGACAGGACCGAGCCGGCCGGGCCGGCCAGCGCGGCGCCGACGCTCAGACCGGTCAGCTTGCCGATCTCGGCGATCGTGTTGGCCCGGTCGAGCCGCTCGGACGGCACCGTCCCGCGCAGCACGACGGCGGTGGCCGAGCGGGTGACCGCCTCGAAGAAGCCGCGGACCAGCACGAGTCCGGTGGCGACGGCGAGCAGCGCGGGTCCCGGCGCGGCGAGGGCGGCCGCGGTGAGCAGCAGGCTCGCGGGCTCGGCCAGCCGGATCAGCCGCTCCGGGGCGCGCCGGGCGAGCAGCCGGTTGAGCGGTGCGGCGAGCAGCAGCGCGGGCAGCCAGGGGGCGCTCAGCACGGCGCCGGCGAGCAGTCCGGAACCGGTGACCGACCCCACGTGGGTGGACAGGCTCACCAGCAGCAGAAAACTCCCGCACGTGTTGACGAAGAGCAATGCGGGAGTGAAATGGGGCGACCGAAATGTCGCGGGAAATAACGTCATGAAGCATCCCTCCAGGGCTGGAGGATGGCAGAGCTGAACGGATTTCGGCCAAGGGGAAGTCTGTCTATCTTGAACATATGACAGCAGCCACGCAGGGCGGCCCGTGCATCGTGATGGTCGATGCCTATGCCGCCGTCCGTTCACTCGTTCTCGAATTCCGTGAGCAGGGGTGCTCCGTCGTCCGCGTGCAGAGCACGCGCGACGTGCCGTTCGTGTACCGGTCGGCCCCGCACGTTCCCGGCGACTTCGTCGCCGACCTCGTCCACGACGGCGACGTCGACGCCACGGCCGAGGCGATCGCCCGGTTCGCTCCCCTCGCCGTGATCTCGGGCGGGGAGATCGGCGTCGAGCTCGCGGACCTGCTCGCGGAGCGGCTCGGCCTGCCCGGCAACGGCACCGCCCTCAGCACCGCGCGCCGCGACAAGCACCTCATGATCGAGACCCTGCGCGCCGCCGGACTGCGCGCCGCCCGCCAGCTGTGGGCCACCGACGCGGACGAGCTCGCCGCCTGGCACCGCGAGCTCGGCGGCCGGGTCGTCGTGAAGCCGCCGCGCAGCGCCGGCAGCCAGGGCGTCTCCTTCTGCGACACCCCGGAGGAGTCGGTCGCCGCCTACCGGTCCCTGGCCGACGCCGACGACGTCTTCTCCCAGCCCAACCGGGGCGCCGTCGCCCAGGAGTACCTGGCCGGCACCGAGTACATGGTCAACACCGTCAGCCGCGACGGGGTCCACCACGTCTGCGACGTGTGGCGGACCGGCCGCGTCAGCGCCAACGGGATCGTCGACCTCTGCGACGCGCTCTCCCTGGTCGACTCCGGCAGCCGCGTCGTCGAGCCGCTGAGGGAGTACGGCTTCCAGGTCCTGGACGCGCTCGGCATCCGGCACGGTCCCGCCCACCTGGAGATCCGGATGACCCCCGACGGTCCCTGCCTCGTCGAGGTCGGCGCCCGGATCGCCGGCGGCGGCATCCCGGCCGCCGCCGGGCTCGGCATCGGCGCCTCGCAGCTGGAGTGGACCGTCGAGGCGTATCTGCGGCCCGAGCGGTTCCGCGCCCGCGCCGGCACCCCGTACGAGGTGAAGCGGTACTGCGCGATCGCCGGCATGGTCTCCCCGGTGGAGGGGGTGCTCCGGGAGTACCGGGGGATCGGGGAGATCGAGCGGCTGGAGGGCTTCCACGCCCTGGTGACCCCGGTGAAGCCGGGCCAGGACATCCGCCGGACGGTCGACGACCTCACCTACCCGGTCATCGTGACGCTGCTGCACGACCTCGACGAGGTCGTGCAGCGCGACCTCAACACCATCCGGCACCTCGACGGCGTCGGGTTCTACGCCCTCGACGGCTCCTGACCGCCGTTCGACCGCGGCCCGACCGGCCGCCGACCCCGCCCCCGTTCGACCGCTGCCGATCCGCGGTCGAACATCAGGCGCGGGCGGCGGCCGGTGTGCTGCGCGACCACGCCGGCCGCGGCACCCGGTAGACGAAGCTGACGGCGGTCCGGGGCTCGGACGCCGTCGTGTTGGGCGCCGAGCGGTGCACCACCATGCCGTCGAACATGACCGCCGAGCCGGGCGGCAGGGGCACCGCCTCCGGCGCGGTCCCGGGCAGGTCCGCGTCCGCGATGTGCGGCTCGACGGCCGCCGCCAGCGGGGCCTCGCCCGGCAGCCGCTCGCGGTCCCCGGTGTGCGGCAGCAGCCCCAGCAGGTGCGAGCCGGGCAGGAACTCGAGGCAGCCGTTGCGCGCGGTGGCCGGTTCGAGCGCGATCCAGACCGTCACGATGCCGTGCTCGTCCGCGCCGAAGCCGGGCGGCGCGAAGGCCAGGTCCTGGTGCCACGGCTTCGCCGAGCCCACCACGGGCGGCTTGGCCCACAGGAAGGCGTTGACCAGCGTGCCCGGCCGGCCGCCGGCCGCCCGCGCGACCGGCCCGTCGGCCAGCCCGAGCGAGCGCTGCACCGCCTCGAACTCGGGGACGTGCTCGTGGATGCGGTCGGCCGAGCGGAGCACCCCGGCGAGCGCCCCGCCCCCCTGCTGCCAGGCGGCCCAGCCGCCGATGCCGGGCGCCTCCAGGACGAAGTCGCCGCTGGAGACCGTGCGGTCGCGGGCGAGCTCCTGCAGCCGGCCCACCGCGCCGCGGAGCCGGGCGAGCGCCTCGCCGGTCACCAGCGACGGGAGCCGCGTGAAGCCGTTCTCCCGCAGGCCACGGGATTCGGTGTCAGTCATTCCGCTGTTCCTCTCTCCTCGCGTCGGACGGCCGCGAACGGAGCCGCGACCTATCGCAGAATGCTCTCTTTCGGCGTTCGCGGCCTTTTCCGTTGTAGCGCCTCACCGCCTCTCCCTAAGCTCCTTGGACATGAGGTCGACCGACCGCATGAAGAGAATGACGAAGGGAGTTCACAATGAGCGACGGTACCTTCATGGAGACCCGTGACGCCCAGCAGGAGACCAGCAAGTGGTAATCCGCTGACAAAGCGAAATGCGCCGCCCGTACGGATTCGCATTCCGTACGGGCGGCTCGTCGTCCGTCGTCCCGAGAGAGAGGTTGAGATGGTAGGTAATCGCGTTTCCCACGTCATCGACATTCCCGCCGACTTGTTGGTGATCGACGACTCCACCGACGACCGCTACTGGGCGTCGGTGGACCGGGTCGTCGGCCTCGCGGGGGAGAAGGGCCGGACCCTCGACGGGGTGCCGCTGCTGGCGAGCATCGCCATCACGCACCCGGAGTGGCCGGTGCGGGCCGGCGCCGTGCGGCTGCTCGCCGCCCACCACGCGGACGTCCCCGCGGCGGCCTCCGCCGTGGCCGCCGCGACCCACGACACCGTCGACTGGGTCGCGTTCACGGCCCTCAAGGTCATCACGGAGTACCGCATCGCGGCCGCCGTCCCCGACCTCATCCGCATCTCGGGCTGGCCCAGCAACTTCACCAAGCCGGGCTGGGCGCGCAAGCCCGTCGGCTGCGGCGCGGCGCTCACCAAGCGCGCCCTCATCAGCGTCTTCGGCACCCGCGACTCCGCCGAACTCCGCCGCCTGGAGGACGAGTACTTCTCCGACATGCGGGCCCGGATCGAGGCCGCGCGCAAGCGGCCGCGGCGCAACGACGACGTCGCCCTGATCCCCGGCGGACCGGCGATCATGGGCGCGGTCGAGGAGACCGACGCCTTCCGCATGCTGACCGACGACCTGACGCTGAGCGCCGTGGACGTCCCCACCTTCCTGATCGACCGGACGACGGTGACCAACGCCCGCTACCGGGAGTTCCTCGAAGAGGTCGGCGACTCCGGCGAGTTCGACCACCCCGACCAGCCGGAGGAGCGGTCGCACCGACCCGCCCACTGGCACGACCCGCGGTTCAACGCCCCGGAGTTCCCCGTCGTCGGCATCGACTGGTACGACGGCTACGCCTTCGCGAAGTGGGCCGGCGGCGCGCTGCCCAGCGAGAACCAGTGGGAGAAGGCCGCGCGCGGCACCGACGGCCGCCGCTTCCCGTGGGGCGACGACTGGGACCCGTCCCGGGTCAACTACGTCGAGCGGGCCTTCGGCGAGAACGTCGCCGACCTCGACTCCCTGGAGGCGCTGCTCGTCACCGTCGAGCAGGGCGAGAACCCCTCCCACCCGGTGCTGGCCGCGGACGCCCTCCCGGAGGGCGCGAGCCCGTACGGCGTGCTCCAGACCTCGGGCAACGTCTGGGAGCTGACCCGGACCAACTTCTACACCGGCGAGGACATGGACCCCTTCTTCAAGGGCCGCCACCCGCTGGACTTCATGAACCGCAAGGACGCCTTCCACGTCCTGCGCGGCGGCACCTGGACCTCGCCGCCGGCCTGCCTCACCACCTTCTACCGGGGCAAGGACCTCATCACCGACCGCCACATGGAGGTCGGCTTCCGCTGCGTGTACGAGACGGCCGGCTGATGCGCCTGACCTCGCTCGGCCACGCCGCCGTCCTCGTCGAGACGGGGGCGGAGCGCATCCTCTTCGACCCGTGGCTCACCCAGCGCCTCGACCGCTTCTGGGAGCACCATCCGCCGCTGCCCGACGACCTGGTCCGCCAGGTCCTCGACGAGGGCGTCGACTACGTGGTCCTCAGCCACCACCACTACGACCACCACCACTTCCCCTCGCTGCTCCGGCTCGTGGACGGCGCCGACGTGGACTTCGACGACAGCCCGCGCCAGAGCGCCGGCGTCACCTGCGTCTACCCGGCCGGCCCCGTGCCCCCGCAGCTCACCGCCTCGGGCCTGGGGCACCAGGCGATCGCCTGGACGCTGCGCCGCTTCGGCTTCGAGCGCCTGCACCCGGTGACGCCGGGCGACACCGTCACCCTCGGCGGGGCGACGCTGCGGACCTTCCCCTCGGCCGTGTCGTTCCCCGAGATGAGCGTGCTCGTGGAGACCGCCGACGCGGCCGTCATGCTCTGCGGGGACGCCCTGCTGCACGAGGCGACCGTCGCGGCCTTCGGGCGCGACGACGCCCCGCGCCTCGACGCCGTGTTCGTCCCCGCGCACAGCGTCTCGCCGCCCGGGGTGCTCACCGAGCGCCGGCCGCTGACGGACCCGGACGCGGTCCGGGCCCGCGCGGTGGCGACCTTCGACCGCTACGTCGCGACGCTGCCGGCGACCGTCACCGTGCCCTCCTCGTTCGGCTGGCGCGTCAGCGGCGACGGCGAGCGGGACTACTCCTGGTGCAACCGGACGATGTTCCCCTTCACCCCGACCGAGGCCCTCGCGCGCCTCGGCGAACTCGGCCGCGACGGCCTGCTGTGGGGTCCGGGCCAGGTCGTCGAGGTCACCGACGGCAAGGTCGTGCGGGCCGACGGCCCCGTCGCCCCCGACGCGTACGACTTCGACGAGGTCTACGACGAGGTGCGCCTCCGCCCCGACACCCCGGTGCCGCCGTTCGACGCCTCGCTCGACCGCTACGGCAGCCAGACCAGGCCCGCCGAGGAGCTCCTGCGCGAGGTCCTCGACCGGCTCGTGGCGACCGACTACTGGTACCGGGCGCTCGACGACGGCGCCGGCCGGCACGTCGTCTCGCTGTACGAGGACGCCGACGGGGGCGGCGAGACCGCCTTCCTGCTCGACCCGGTGGCCGGCCGCGTGACCCGCCTCGGCCCCGGCCCGGCCCGTGCCCACGCCACCGGCGGGGAGGGCTGGACCGAGATCGCGGCGAGCACCCTGGAGGCCATGCTCGGCGCGGAGCTGCTGTTCGGCAGCTCCTTCGGCCTGTGGGCCTCCGACGGCGTGCTGCTGTCGGCGGTCTTCCACCACCCGTCCTTCTACACCCGCCACGTGGACCGGGAACTGCGGGAGGAGAACCGCTCATGAACCGCTCCGCCGTCTCCGGGACCGCCGTGACCGGCCCCGCCGCCCCCGGCACCGTCGTCTTCGAGCACTCCGGCGTCAGCCTGCGCGGCAACCCGCTGGGCGACCCGCACCGGCGCCGGACCGAGGTGCACCTGCCGCCGGGGTACGACGGCGTCCGCCGCTTCCCGGTCGTCTACTGGCTCCCCGGATTCGGCGCCCACCCCGGTCTCACCGGCCGGGCGCTCGCCTTCGGCGCCTCCGTCGCCGACCGCCTCCGGCAGGCGATGGAGGACGGCCGGGTGCCGCCCGCGCTGCTCGTCGTGCCGGACTGCACCACCGCCTACGGCGGCTCGCAGTACCTCGACTCGGCCGCCTCGGGGCGGTACGCCGGCCACCTCGCCGAGATCGTCGCCGAGGTCGACCGCCGGTTCGCCACCCGGGCCGAGCCGGCCTGGCGGGCCGTCGGCGGCAAGTCGAGCGGGGGCTACGGAGCCCTCGTCGCGGGCATGACCTCCGACCTGTTCGGGGCGGTCGTCGCCTGTTCGCCCGACGCCGGGTTCGAGCACTGCTACCTGCCGCTGCTGCCCGGCACGCTCGACACCGTGCGGGCGGCCGGCGGCGTCGACGCGCTCCTCGACCGCCGGGCCGGCGGCCCGCACGACGTGCCCTTCATGGTCGCCATGAGCATCATCGCCATGGGCATGTGCTACGCCGAGAAGGCCGGCACGAGCCCGTCGGACGCGCTGCCGTGCGACCCCGACACGGGCGTGTTCCGCGACGACGTGTGGCAGCGGTGGCTCCGGTACGACCCGGTGCGCATGCTGCCCGCACACGCCGGCCGGCTCGCCGCGCTCGGACTGCTCCACCTCGACGTCGGGCAGCGCGACGAGTACGGCATGCACTGGGGAGTCCGCGCCCTGCACGCCGCCCTCGACGCGCACGACGTCCCGCACGTCTACCGCGAGCACGAGGGCGGCCACCACGGCATCGAGCACGTCTTCACCGAGGCCCTGGCCGGCCTCTGGAGGGTGTGGCGCGAACCCGCGCCCGAGCCGCCGGCCGCGCCGAAGAGCGAGACACCGGCGGTGAGTTGGGTGAGTGGCACATGTGCGGTATAGCGGGCTTCATCAGCTTCGACGGACGCCGGGACCCCGCGCGGCTGGACGCCCTGGGGCGGGCGATGACCCGGGCCATGGCGCACCGCGGCGAGGGCTCCCGCGCCCCGTACGTCTCGGAGTGCGGCACCGTCATGCTCTGCGCGACCCGGCTGGCCGTCCGCGACCGCAGCCACGCGGGGGACCAGCCGATGGCCGACCCCACCGGCCGGGTCGTGCTCGTGCACAACGGCGAGGTCTACGGCTCCCGGGCGCCCGCCCCGCCGCTGTGGCCCCGCCGCACCAGCTGCGACACCGAGTTCGCCCTCCAGCAGGTCTGCCGCGAGGACGACCCCGCGGACGCCCTGCGCCCCCTCGACGGGATGTTCGCGCTCGCCTGGCACGACACCTCGACCGGCCGGGTCGTCCTCGCCCGCGACCACTTCGGCGTCAAGCCGCTCTTCTACGCCCTCACCGACGGCGGCCTGCTCTTCGCCTCCGAGCAGCAGGTCCTGCTCCGCACCGGCCTGGTCACCCCCGAGGTGGAGACCGAGGAGTACCTGCTGCGCTCCTGGATCCGGATGGACGCCGCCGACGACCACACCTGGCTGCGCGGCGTCCGTTCCCTCCAGCCCGCCGAGTACCTGGTCGTGGACGGCGGGACGACCCGCACCGCGCGCTACTGGCAGCCCGCCTCGGTGGACGGCCTGGTCGGCCCCGAGGAGATCCGGGCCGCCTTCGACCGGGCGATCCGCCAGCGGGCCGTGTCCGACGTCCCCCGGGCCGCGGTCCTCAGCGGCGGCGTCGACAGCACCGCGATCGCCGCGGGCCTGACCGCCGCCGGCGTCCCCCTCGACGGCTACGTGCTCCGCTACCAGGACGGCATCGGGGGCTCCGGCGACGACGTCGCCCACGCCACCGAGGTCGCCGGCCGGCTCGGCGTGCCGCTGACCGTCTGCGACCTCGACCGGCACGCCGCCGCCGACCTGGTGCCCGTCCTGCCCACCCGGCTGATGCGCCCGCTGCTGCACGGCGCCGAGCTGGCCATGCACCACCTGTACGGCACCATCGCCGGCGACCGGAAGGTGGTCGTCTACTCCGGCCACGGCGCCGACGAGCTCTGGGGATACCAGGACGGCCGCTACTTCCCCGTCGTCGACCCGCTGGCCCCCACGTACATCCACGGCCGCCACTACCTCACCCACCGGCTGCACGCCGACGAACGGCCCGTCTGGGCCCGGCTCGTGAGCTGGATGGCGCACGAGCTCGACGTCGACATGAGCGTCGTCACCGACCGGGTGTGGGCCCGCACCATGGACGAGTACCGGGCGCTGAAGACGGCGTCGCCGCTCAAGCGGGGCCGGCACCACCTGATGCGGCGCTTCCTCGTCTACGTCAACGACATGGTCGACGCGACCTCGTCGACCTTCACCCTGGAGGACCGGCCCGTCTTCCAGGACGTCGCCCTCACCGAGCTGGCCTTCCGCTGCCCCGAGCACCTCAAGGACACCAACAGGCCCGGCAGCCACAAGAGCCTGCTGAAGGACGCGCTCGCCGACCTGATGCCCGCGTCGGTGCGCCACCGCCGCAAGCAGGGCTTCCCCACCCCCACCGACCCGCGCTACGTCCAGCGGCTGACCGAACTCGCCGACGGACTCGGCACCCCCTTCGGACTGCCCCCGCTGCCGGCCGACCTCCGCTCCGAACTGGGCGTCGGCGAATGGATGTTTCTCGCGTCCTCCTCCGCCTGGCTCGACCACCTCGCGGAGTTCAGAACCGAACCGAGGAGTCTTGGCCATGGTGAACCCTCCCGTCCCGCAGTGGCGCTGGCACGTCCTGGACAGCGCCTCCGACCTTGACCCGGTGCCGCCGGTGCTCACCGAGGCGCAGGCCCAGGAAGGCTGCAACTTCACGGTGTGGCGGCCGACCGCGCTGCCCGCCGGCTGCGACACCACCGTCGGCACGATCCGCCGCGAGGCGCCCCCCGGCCGCGTCGAGGCCGAGGGCCGCACCCCCTGGAGCGACGCCAACCCGGCCGGCTACCGCACCGAGATCTCCGGCGGCGGACGGCGGCTGCGCCTCAAGCAGTTCCACTACGACTGGGCGTTCCCCGCCGCCGACCACCCCTGCCTGTGGGGCGGCGAGACCCGGCCCTACGAGATCGGCGAAGGCCGGGTCGCCTGGCTCGGCACCGACTACCTGGGCCACGTCGCCGGCAGCGCCAGGATGGCCCGTACGACCGTCGAACTCTCCGTCCTCGAAGGCGAGTTCACCGACGACGAACTCGTCTCCCTGTTCGCCGCGCTGCGCCCCGCCGTCCCCGAGGCCATGGAGCGCGTCCTCGCCACCCCCTTCGCCGAGCTGAGTTACTGGGCCCGGCACCGCGCCGACATGGTGTCCGTGCCCACCGGCGTCTTCTCCTTCCACCGCCACGGCAAGGAGCACGAGGGCGAGTGGGTCCCCACGGCCGAGGTCACCGCCTTCCTGGCCGGCCAGGGCGTGCCCACGACGGCAGGCGGCTTCCGCGCCGAGAGCGCCGCCACCTTCGGGGACGGCGCCGCCGTCCGCGAACTGGAGGTCGTCTACGCCTCCCCGGGCGGCGGCGAACTGCGCCTCACCGCCCAGCGCACCGGCGGCGGCCGGATGGAGTTCCCGCCCGTCCGCGAGAAGCACCCCGCCGCCGACGAACTCCACGACCTCGGCGGCCGGCCGCTGCACCTCGGCTACCTCGACGCCGAGTACGGCGCCTGCGACGCCTGGTGGCAGCACCCGGACGGCTACGACCTCCGGCTGCTCGGCAGCGCCGGCGCCGGCATGGGCCGCGAGACCTTCCTCGGCCTGGTCGCCGCCCTCGACGCCGGGCTCCGCCTCGCCGGCAACGCCCAGGTGCTCGGATGACCACGCCGGAACGGCCCGTCCTCGACCCCGCCACCGGCCGCGAGCTCACCCGGCTCCCGGACACCGGAGCCGACGGGGTCGAGGACGCCGTTGCCCGCGCCGACGCCGCCTTCCGCGGCGGCTGGGGCGCCACCTCCCCCGGGCACCGCGGCGACCTGCTGCGGGCCCTCGGGGAGCTGCTGCGGGACGACCGCGAGGCCCTCGCCGGCCTGGAGCGCGACAGCGCCGGGAAGCCCACCGCCCGCGCCCTCGGCGAGGTGGACTTCGCCGCCCGCGTCACCGACTGGTTCGCGGCGGCCGCCCGCCACCCGGTGGGGGAGACCCACCCGGCGGGCCCCGGCATGCGCACCTACACCGACCGGGTGCCCGTCGGCGTCTGCGCGGCGATCGCGCCGAACAACTACCCCCTGCTCCTGGCCGTCTGGAAGATCGCCGCCGCCCTCGCCTACGGCAACACCGTCGTCGTCAAGCCCGCGCCCGAGACGCCGCTGTCCCTGCGCCGGTTCGTCGCCCGCGCCGGAGAGCTGCTCCCCGAGGGCGTGCTCGGCGCCGTGTACGGCGGCGCCGACACCGGCCGGAGCCTGTGCGCGCACCCGGCCGTCGGCATGGTGTCCTTCACCGGATCGACCGCCGCCGGCCGCGACGTCGCCCGCCGCTGCGCCGACGGCCTCAAGCCCGTCTCGCTCGAACTCGGCGGCAAGAGTCCCGTCGTGGTCTTCCGCGACGCCGACCTCGACGCCGCCGCCCACGCCGTCGTCACCGGCTTCACCGGCAACACCGGCCAGATGTGCGTGGCCGGCACCCGGCTCGTCGTCGACCGGTCCGTGCACGGCGAGTTCGTCGCCCGGGTGGCCGAACTCGCCGCCGCCCTCCGGGTCGGCCGGCCCGCCGACCCCGCCACCGACCTCGGCCCGCTCGTCAGCCGCGCCGCCGTCGACCGCACGGCCGGAGCGGTCGAGGAGGCGGCGGCGAAGGGCGCGCGGGTGATCCTGCCGCCCGGCGCCGACGGCGTCCGGCACGACCTCGACGGCGGGTTCTACGTCCACCCGGCCGTCGTGGACGACGCCCCCTCCGACAGCCGCGCCTGGCGCGAGGAGATCTTCGGCCCGGTGCTGTCCGTCGCCGCCTTCGACACCGAGGCCGAGGCCCTGCGCCTCGCCCACGACACCGCGTACGGCCTGTCGGCCTCCGTCTGGACCTCCGACGCCGACCGGGTCGAGCACCTCGGCCGGAACCTGCGCGCCGGCATGGTGTGGGTCAACACCTGGGGCGACACCGAGGAGACCGTCAGCGTCTCCGGCATGGGCTCCTCCGGGTACGGCCGCGAACTGGGCCTGCACGCCGTGGAGGGCTACACCCGGCCGCGCGCCGTGTGGGTCGCCCACCGGACGGCGAGGTGACCCGCCGATGACGGCCGCCGCCTCCCCCCGGCTCGACTTCCGCAGTGACACCCGCACCCTGCCGGACGCCCGCATGCGGGCGGCGATGGCGCAGGCGAAGGTCGGCGACGACGTCTACGGCGACGACCCGACCGTCACCCTGCTGGAGGAGACGGTCGCCGGACTCCTCGGCACCGAGGCGGCCCTGCTCATGCCCACGGGCACGATGGCGAACCTCGTCGCCCCGCTCGCCGCGGCCGGACCGCCCGGCTCGCCGCCGCCCCGGCTGATCGCCGGAGCCGACACCCACATGGCGTTCCTCGAAGGGGACGGCCTGCGCCGCTTCGGCGGGGTCGAGCTCGTCACCGTGGCGCAGCGACCCGACGGCCTGCCCGACCCCGACGCCCTCACCGCGCTGCTCGCCGCGGGCCCGGCGGACCGCGGGACGGTGGTGTGCCTGGAGAACACCAGCATGATGCGCTCCGGCAACGCCCTCGACGCCGCGGCGACCCGCTCCGTGGCCGCGCTCGCCCACCGGTACGGCGCCCACTTCCACCTCGACGGCGCCCGCCTCGCCAACGCCGCCGTGGCGCTCGGCGTCCCGCTCGCCGAGCTCGCCGCACCCGCCGACAGCGTGGCCTTCTCCGTCTCCAAGGGCCTCGGCGGACCCGTCGGCGGACTGCTCTGCGGGACCCGGGCGTACATCGGGCACGCCCGGGAGACGCGGACCTGGCTGGGCGGCTCCCTGCACCAGGCGGGGATCGTCGCCGCACCCGCCCTGGTGGCGCTGGGTCGGCTCCCCGAACTGGCCGCCGACCACGAGAAGGCCGCGGTCCTCGCCGCGGGGCTCGCGACGGTGCCCGGGGCGGAGGTGATGCGCCCGCCGCGGCCGACGAACATGGTCATGGCCCGACTCGCCGGACTGGCCGCCCAGGAGTGCGCAACGGGCCTCGCGGAACACGGAGTTCGCGTTCTCCCGCTGCCGAACGGCCATGTCCGCTTCGTCGCGCACCGGTCACACGACATGATCAGTGTGCGCGCGGCCGTCACGGCGCTGGCGGCCGTGGCGGCCGCCCTGCCCGCGGGGCCCGGCCGGCAACCGAACGAGCCGTCCCCGCGCGGGGAGGGCTCCGTGACACCGATGGAGGAACCATGACCGACATGCCACCGCGTGGTCTGGAGGAGCGGCTCAAGGACACCCGCGCCAGGCTGGAGAACGACGTCGACCTCTGGGTCGCGACGTCCGGCGCCGAGGGCGGGGTGCACCTCATCCCCCTCTCCTACCTGTGGGACGGCACCGCCTTCCTCATCTCGACGCCGCGCGCCTCGGTCACCGGCCGCAACCTGCTGGCCGACGGCCGCGTCCGTCTCGGCCTCGGCCCCACCCGCGACGTGGTGATCGTCGACGGCGTCGCGGAGGCCGTGGACACCGAGGAGCTCGGCCAGGAGGCCGGCGACGCCTTCGCGGCCAAGACCGGCTTCGACCCGCGCGAACTGGACCAGCCCTACCAGTACTTCCGCATCCGCCCGCAGCGCACCCAGGCGTGGCGGGAGGCGAACGAGCTGGCGGGCCGCGGCCTCATGCGCGACGGCGCCTGGCTCGGCTGACCCGCGCACGACCCCGCTCCCGCCGCCCGCCGGCCGGTCACACCCCCGTGACCGGCCGGCGGGCGTGCGAGGGGCGGGTCCAGCCGTTCTTGACCGGCCCTGAAGAGCCCTTTGCGAGGCTGCGACGGCAATGCATCCGTCAATATTTCTGGAAGGGCGAACATGGGGACAATCGAGGTTCCGGTCCTGATCGTGGGCGGTGGCGGATGCGGTCTGTCCGCCTCCGTCTTCCTGGCCGACCAGGGCGTCGACCATCTGCTGGTGGAACGGCACCCGGACACGTCGAGGATTCCGAAGGCGCACTATCTCAACCAGCGCACGATGGAGATCTTCCGGCAGCACGGCATCGCCGACGACGTGCTCGCCGAGGCGGCACCGCTGGAGAACTTCGGCAAGGTCCGCTGGCAGACCACCCTCGCGGGCGACGGGCCGATGGACCGGCGCCTGATCCACGAGATGGACGCCTTCGGCGGCGGCGAACTGACCGAGATCTACGAGAAGGTCGGGCCCGTCCTCCCGGCCAAGCTGCCGCAGATGTGGCTGGAGCCGATCCTGCGCCGCCACGCGGAGAACCGCAGCCCCGGCCGCATCCTCTTCCACCACGAGCTGACCACCTTCTCCGACGAGGGCGACCACGTCCGCGCCGAGGTCCGCAACGTCGAGACCGGCGAGGTGACCACCGTCAAGGCGCAGTACCTGATAGGCGCCGACGGCGGCCGCTTCGTCGGTCCCGCGGTCGGCATCACGCTGGACGGCCCGCCCGGACTGGTCAACACCACGACCGCGTACTTCTCCGCCGACCTGTCCGAGTGGTGGGAGGAGGGCACGCTCATCACCCACTTCCTCAGCCCGGAGGACCCCGACCTCTCCAGCAACCTCATCGAGATGGGGCCGAGCTGGGGCAAGGCGTGCGAGCAGTGGGGCCTGCACTTCGCCCCCGGCCCGCCCGGACGCTGGGACGCCGAGACGGTGATCCCGCGCATCCGCGAGCTGCTGCGCCTGCCGGAGCTGGAGGTGGAGGTCCACAAGGTCACCGACTGGATCGTGCACGCCCACCTCGCCGACCGCTACCGGGTGGGCCGCGTGCTGATCGCCGGCGACGCCGCCCACCGCCAGCCGCCGGCCGTGGGCCTCGGCCTCAACACCGGCATCCAGGACGCGCACAACCTGGCCTGGAAGCTGGCCGCGGTGATCAACGGCGGGTCGCCGGACAGCCTCGTGGACACCTACGAGTCGGAGCGCCGCCCGGTGGGCCGGGAGAACGTCGACTGGGCCGTCTCCGCCGCGAGCCACCACCAGGTGGTCATCGACGCCATCGGCGCCGGCCACAACATCCCCGCGGGCCGCCGCCTCCAGCGTCTGGAGGCGTACTTCGACCCGTCCGAGAACGGCGACACCGTGCGGGCGCGCGCCCTGGAGATCTTCCACACCCACCGCGGCGGCTGCCAGTCGCTCGACATGGAGGTGGGCTTCGGGTACGAGGAGGGCGCGCTCGTCCCCGACGGCACCGAGCGGCCCGCCCGGGTGCCGATGCGGAACGTGCACGTCCCGACGTCCCGTCCCGGGCACCGGGTCCCGCACGCCTGGATCAGCAAGGACGGGGAGCTCACCTCCACGGTCGACCTGACGGGCACCTCCGCCTTCGTCCTGATCACCGGTCCGGAGGGGACCGCGTGGACCGAGGCCGCCGAACGCGTGGCGGAGAAGTACTCCGTCCCGGTCGTCACGGCCCGCATCGGCGAGGGCGGCGACTACGACGACGTGGACGGCGGCTGGGAGGCCGTCCGGCAGATCACCGGCGCCGGCGCGCTCCTGGTCCGTCCCGACCAGCACGTCGCCTACCGCGCCACGGAGGCCGTCGAGGACCCGGAGCAGGTCCTCACCGAGGTGTTCGCGGCCCTGCTGGACCGCTGACCCGCCCCCGGAACGACAGAAGGGGCCGTGCCCGACCGGGCACGGCCCCTTCTTCCGTCTCCCGCTCCCGCCCGGAGGCGGGAGACGGATCAGACGCCGACCGCGACGGAGCGGGCGGCGGCCTCCTTCTTCAGGAAGGAGAGGACCTGGTCGGCGGCCTTGCGGGCGCTGGCCATGCAGACGCCGACGCCGACGCCGTCGTACAGGGCGCCGCAGACCGCGAGACCCGGCTGGGTCGCCACGGAGTCGCGGATGCGCTGGACCCGCTCCAGGTGTCCGACCGTGTACTGCGGCAGGGCGTCGTCCCAGCGGACCACCCGGCTCGCCACCGGCACCCCGGTCACGCCGATGGCCTCGGCCAGCTCGGCCGCCGCCACCGCGACCAGGTCGGCGTCCTCGCGGCGCAGCATGTGCTCCTCGCCGAACCGTCCCAGGGCACAGCGGACGATCTCCACCTCGCCGGCCAGGTGCGGCCACTTCACGGTGGTGAAGGTGACCTCCTTGACGAGCTTCCCCTCCACCGCGGGCACCCGGTAGGCGGCGTAGCCGCGGCCCGAGAGGCCCCCGCCGGGGAACGCCGAACGCGGGTAGGCGAGGGTGACGGTCGCGACGCTCGCGTACGGCACCTCGGAGAGCGCCGAGGCCGCCACGGAGGCCCCGGGGACCTGCGCGAGCAGCCGGCCCGCGGGACCGGCCGGCACGGCGACGACGACGGCGTCCGCGTCGATCGCCTCGGCCTCGCCGGCCGAGCCCACGACGAGCCGCCAGCCGTCGGCGGTCCGCGTCAGCTCCCGCACCGAGGCCCCGGTCCGCAGCGAGGCGTCCGGCGCCGCGGCCAGCACCTCCCGCACGAGGGTGGGGGGCAGCGAACCGAAGCCGCCCTCCAGGGTGGCGACGCTCACCGGCGGCGGCTTCTCGCCCTCCGCCAGGACCGGCGTCAGCGAGCCCGCCGCGTCCGCGAGGGACACGTGGTTGCGGGCGGCCATCGCCAGCGGGCTCAGCGTCGCCTCGAACGACAGGTCCTCGGCGCGGCCGGAGAACACCCCCGCGAGGAACGGGTCGACGAGGCGGTCCACGACCTCCTGGCCGAGGCGCCCGCCGACGAAGGACGCGACGGAGACGTCCCCCTCGCGGTCGAAGGAGGGCAGCGCCAGGTCCTGGCGCGCCCGGTCGAGCCCGGCGGCGGACAGCACGCCGGACCGGGCGAGGTCGTCCATGTCGCACGGCACGCCCATGAACTGACGGTCCGGCTGGTGCCGTATCCCGTCCTTGGTGAGGATCGCCGAGGCCGTGACGCCCGCGGACATGATCCGGTCGCCGAGGCCGGCGTCCTTGATCAGTCCGGTGGTCTTGCGGCGGTTGGCGTAGAGCGACTCGGCGCCCTCGTCGACCGCGACGCCCGCAACCTCGGAGACGGAGAGCTTGCCACCGATGCGTGACGATCCCTCCAGGAGCGTCACGCGGACCGGCTCGTTGCGCAGATAGAACGCAGCAGCCAGTCCCGCGATACCACCTCCGACGATGACCACATGAGGCTTGACGCTCGCCTGATCCCGTTCGCTCCCGGCCATTCCACCAGCTCCTTGATGAATGCTGCATACGGTGTCGTAGGGCCCGGCCCCGCGCCGAGGGGGCGGCGCGGGACGGGCTTCGGCAGTCTGACCGGGCGCCTTGGAACCCCGGTCGAGTGCGGCTGGACCGGGGGTCAGACCGTCCCGGTCCCGAACCAGCGGGTGAGGGCGGCGGCGAGGTCGTCGACGCTGCCGGGGGAGGTCCAGGCGACGTGACCGTCGGGGCGGACCAGGACCGCGTCGAGCGCCGGCTCCGGCGCGACGGCCCAGGTGCCGGTGACGACGTCGACCCGGCCTGCCAGGCCCTCGGCGGCGGGCACGGGCGTCCCGTCCGTGGTGACGAGCAGACCGCGCCCGCCGCGCAGCAGGTCGGCCACGCGGGTGCGGGTCCCGTCGGGCAGGTCGATCTCCCGGCCCGGCGGCATCCGCAGGCCGAGCAGCGGGTGGTCGCCCTTGCCCAGGTCGTAGCGGACGCCGAGGTTGCTCAGCATCCCGGCCAGGTGTCCGGCGGCGTCCGGGTGGGAGACCAGCTCGGTCATCAGCGAGCGGACCGGGTCCATGTCCTCGCCGGTGAGCCGCAGTTCGATCGCCGCCCGCGCGTTGCGGGCCAGCTGTTCGCCGATGGGGTGGCGCTCGGCGTGGTAGGTGTCGAGCAGCCCCTCGGGCGCCCGGCCGGTGACCGTCGCGGCCAGCTTCCAGCCGAGGTTGACCGCGTCCTGCACGCCGACGCTGAGGCCCTGGGCCATGGCCGGGGGCTGGACGTGCGCGGAGTCGCCGGCCAGGAGTACCCGGCCGCGCCGGTACGCGGCGGCGGCCCGCGAGGCGTCGGTGAAGCAGCTGATCCAGCGGCACTCGCCGTGGTGCAGGGACTCGCCGGTGAGCCGCTGCCAGGCGTCGGCGAGGTCGGTGAAGGTCAGGGAGTCGCGGTCGCGCGGGGCCGTCCCGGCCTCGTGGACGACGACGCGGGTGACGCCGTTCTCCAGGTCCATCGCCATGATCATGCTGCCGCCGGGCAGGTTCTCGCCGATGCGCCGCTTGCGGGTCTCGATGCCGGTGACGTCGGCGGTGAGGAAGCCCCGTCCGCCGGGCGTGCCGGGGAAGTCGATGCCGGCCAGCTTGCGGACGGAGCTCCGCCCGCCGTCGCAGCCGACCAGGTAGCGGGCGCCGGCCGTGGCGTCGCCCGCGGGCCCCCGCAGGGCCACCTCGACGCCGTCGGCGGTCTCCTCGAAGCCGGTCACCTCGTAGCCCCGCAGGATCGGCACACCGAGCTCGGTGACCCACTCCTCCAGCATCCGCTCGGTGCGGAACTGGGATATCCCCCGGTGCCCGTAGTGGTCCTCGTCCAGTGCGGAGAGGTCGATCGGGACCCCGCCGAAGTGGGCGTCGGCGGGCTCCGTCGCGCCGAGCCGGTCCAGCAGGCCCCGCTGGTCGAAACACTCGGCGGTGCGCTTGGTGAAGCTCGCGCCGCGCGACTCGCGCGCCGGGGCGAGCAGCCGCTCGTAGACCACGACGTCGGCGCCGCCGAGGCGGAGTTCGCCCGCCAGCATCAGCCCGACGGGGCCGGCTCCGACGACGATGACATCCCGGGCTGCATCCCTGGGCATACGTACGCTCCTTCGGTCGAGAGGGCCGGTCAGCGGCCGGCGGGCTGGGGGACGCGGGCGGTGCCGAACCAGCGCCCGAGGGCCTCGGCGAGGCCCCCGGCGCCACCGGGGGAGGTCCAGGCGACGTAGCCGTCGGGGCGGACGAGGACCGCGTCGAGCGCGGGGGCGGGGGCGGCGCCGGGCTCGGCGACCCAGGTGCCGGCGACGACGTCGACGCGGTCGCCGAGCCCCTCGGCGAGCGCCGCCTCCGGGCCGTCGCCCGTGGTGACGAGCAGCCCGCGGCCGGAGCGCAGGAGGTCGCCGATCCGGGCCACGGTGCCGTCCGGCAGGGCGAGTTCGCGGTGCGGCGGCATCCGCAGGCCGAGCAGCGGGTGCGCGCCCTCGCCGAAGGCGTAGCGGATGCCGAGGCCGCTCACGATGCCGGCCGCCTGCTCCGCCGCGTCCTTGTGGGCCAGCAGTTCGCCCATGACCTCGCGGATCGGGTCCATGGCGTCGTCGCCGAGGTAGACCTTCTGCGCGGCCCGCGCGTTGCGGAGCAACTCCGCGCCCACCGGGTGGCGTTCGGCGTGGTAGGTGTCCAGGAGGCCCTCGGGCGCCCAGCCCTGCACCGTCGCCGCCAGCTTCCAGCCGAGGTTCGCGGCGTCCTGCAGGCCGGCGCTGAGCCCCCAGGCGGCCAGCGGCGGGATCTCGTGCGCCGCGTCGCCCGCGAGCAGCACCCGGCCGCGCCGGAACTCCTCCGCCAGCGCGGAGGAGTTGCCGGTGGCCCACACCCACTGCGGCTCGGCGCCGTCGAGGGACTCGCCGGTCAGCCGCAGCCAGGCGGCGGCGACCTCGGCGAAGGTCAGCGCGCCCGGCACGGGGCGGGCGGGCAGTGAGGGGTCGTGGACGACGATGCGGAGCCGGCCGGGGCCCACCGGGGTGCACACCACCATGCAGCCGCCGGGCAGCCGCTCGCCGATGGGACGGGGCCGCAGCGCGATGCCGGTGATCTCCGCGGTGTACATGCCGCGGGTCGCCTCCCAGCCGGGCGCCGCGATGCCCGCGAGGGTCCGGACGGTGCTGTCCGCGCCGTCGCAGCCGACCACGTAGGCGGCGGTCTCCTCGGCGGGGCCGTCGGGACCGTCGTACGCCACGACGACGCCCTCGGGGGTCTCGCGGAGCCCGGTCACCTCACGGCCGCGGAGCACCGGGACGCCGAGCTCGGCCAGCCGGCCGGCCAGCGCCTCCTCGGTCGTGGCCTGC
Source organism: Streptomyces sp. NPDC104202 (assembly GCF_055584185.1). Taxonomy (NCBI): domain Bacteria; kingdom Bacillati; phylum Actinomycetota; class Actinomycetes; order Kitasatosporales; family Streptomycetaceae; genus Streptomyces; species Streptomyces sp. NPDC104202. Next base: position 26,089 of record NZ_JBVJMN010000032.1, read on the forward strand.
GACAGCCCGAGGACACCGCTGTGGTCCTCGTCGAGCATGCCGAGGTCGAAGCGGACGCCGCCGAAGTGCCCCATCGGGCCCCAGCGGAACGCGCCGAGCCGGTCGAGCACGCCGCGCGCGCCGAGGGTCTCGGCGGCCCGCCGGTTGAACCCGAGGGCACGGGACTCCCCGCTCGGCGCGGGCAGCCTGTCGTAGACGACGACGTCCACACCGCCCAGCCGGAGCTCGCCGGCGAGGAACAGGCCGACCGGCCCGGCACCCACCACGATGACGTCAGCAGTTTTCATCATTAGGTCCCTCTGCGCTGTGGCAATGGTTGGCCAGGGTGAAGCTACTCAGCGCCGTGTTCGACTGCAATGAATGGAATGCGGGCGCACGGACAGGGCGTTCAAGCGCGGAATAGGCGTGCTTGAACGCCGCTGTTGAACACTTGAACGCCGAACTCGAATGGCAATGTCGGAGGTGCTCCCGGCTTTTGCCTCTTACTAACTTCGATGCATGAGCAATTCGGCGCGCCTCACGTGGAACGCCCCTCATGAAAGGAAATGACGTGCCGGACGGGAAGATCGCGCTCATCACGGGCGCCAACAAGGGCATCGGGCTCGCCGTCGCGCGGCAGCTCGGCGAGCGGGGCGTCACCGTGCTCGTCGGCGCCCGGGACGAGGGGCGCGGCAAGCAGGCCGCCGACGCGCTCGTCGCCGACGGCGTCACCGCGGTGCCGCTGCTCCTCGACGTCACGGACCCGGCCTCCGTGGCCGGTGCCGCCGCCGAGATCGAGCGGCGGTACGGACGCCTCGACATCCTGGTCAACAACGCCGGGGTCGCGGGCGGCTTCCACGGCACCGCCGACGAGGCGACCGCGGACGACCTGCGGGAGGTCTACGAGACCAACGTCTTCGGCGTGGTCACCGTGACCCGCGCGCTGCTGCCGCTGCTGCGCCGCTCCCCGGCCGGCCGTGTCGTCAACCTGTCCAGCCACGTGGGGTCGCTGACCCTGAACTCGGATCCGGGCTCGCCGCTCGCGGGCCTCGACATGATCGCCTACCAGTCCTCGAAGACCGCGCTCAACGCGCTGACGGTCGCGTACGCCAAGGCGCTGCGCGGGACGTCGATCAAGGTCAACGCCGCCCTCCCCGGAGTGGTGGCGACGGACATCAACCACCACCGCGGTCACCGCACGCCCGCCGAGGGCGCGGGGATCGCCGTCCGGCTCGCCCTGCTCGACGAGGCCGGCCCGTCGGGCGCCTGCCTGGCGGACGACGGAACCGTGCCGTGGTAGCGCGGTACGGCTCCGACCGAGAGTCACCCACAGAGAAAGAGGAACGGCTGTGCTGCAGATAACGATCGGCGACCTCCAGACCATCATGCGCCAGTGCGCCGGCGAGGCCGAGGACGCGCTGCCGCTCGACCAGGCGCCCGACAGCCCCTTCGACGAGCTCGGGTACGACTCCCTCGCGCTCCTGGAGACGTACAGCCGGATCGAGCGGGACTTCGGCATCGAGCTCAACGAGGACGAGATCGGCCTCATCAACACCGCCGGGGAGCTCGTCGAGTTCGTGAACTCGCTGCTCCAGCTGAAGGTCATGTCGGCGGCCTGATCCCGCGGGGATCGCGGCCGTTCGCGGCCACCACATCGGAACGTCACGCCGGGCGGGGGCCCGGCGGGCGACACACACGGAGGAAGACAGTGGCGGTTGAAGGAACGATCCTGGTGCTCGGCGGTACCGGCCGGCAGGGCGGGGCGGTGGCCCGCGAGCTGCTGGGCCGCGGCCGCACCGTGCACGCCCTGGTCCGCGACCCGGGCAAGGCGGAGGCGCGGTCCCTGGAGGAGGCGGGAGCGGTCCTCGTCCGCGGCGACCTGGACGACCCGGCGTCCCTGCGGGCGGCGATGAAGGACGTCGACGGGGTGTTCAGCGTCCAGACCTTCCGCGGCCCCGGCGGGTGCGAGGCGGAGGTGCGCCAGGGCAGGGCGGTGGCCGACGCGGCGGTCGAGGCCGGCGTGCGGCACTTCGTCTACAGCTCGGTCGGCGGCGCCGACCGGGACACCCGGGTCCCGCACTTCGAGAGCAAGCTGGAGGTCGAGGAGTACCTGCGCACGCTCGACCTGCCGACGACGGTGCTGCGGCCCGTCATGTTCCACGACATCCTCCTCGACATCGCCCCGCGGCCGGTCGCCGGCGAGCTGGTCCTGTCCATGTGGCTGGACCCGGAGACCTCCGTGCAGCTCATCGCGACCAGCGACATCGGGGTGTTCGCCGCGGAGGCCTTCCTGAACCCCGGGGAGTGGATCGGCAAGGTCGTCGAGATCGCCGGCGACGACCTCACCGGACCGCAGATGGCCGCCGCGTTCGAGGCCGCGTCCGGGGTCCCCACCCGCTACCAGCAGCTGCCCATCGAGCCGCTGCGCGCCAACCGCGAGGACCTGGCGAACATGTTCGACTGGTTCGAGCGCGACGGATACCACGCCGACCTGCCCGAACTCCGCCGCATCAGGCCCCACCTGGTCTCCCTGGAGGCATGGCTGAGCGAGAACTGGACCGCCCCCGCGGTGGAGGCGCGACGCTGACGACATGGTGCGCGGAGCCCTCAGGAGAAGATCGGATCGCGGGTACGGGTGCGCTTGAGCTCGAAGAACCCGTCGGTCCCGGCCACCGCCAGGACACCGTCCCAGAGCCGCACGGCGGCCTCGCCGCGCGGCGTCGGGGTCACGACGGGGCCGAAGAACGCCACGTCCCCCACGGCGACGACGGGGGTGCCCACATCGGTGCCGACGCGTCCGATGCCGTCCTGGTGCGAGGCCCGCACCACGGCGTCGTACGCGTCGGACCCGGCCGCCTCGGCGAGGGCCGGGTCCAGGCCGGCGGCGGTCAGCGCCGCCGCGTAGGTGGCCCGCTCCTTGGGCGCCTTCGCGAGGTGGAAGCGGGTGCCGAGTTCGGTGTAGAGCCGGCCGAGGACCTCGGGGCCGTACTCCTTCTCGGCGGCGGCCAGGACCCGGACCGGCTCCATGCGCAGGGCCAGGTCCCGGTGCCAGCGCTCGGGCAGGTCCGGACGCCCCTCGTTGAGCACCGTCAGGCTCATGATGTGCCAGCGGACGTCGAGGGGCCGGTGCCGTGCGACCTCGTGGATCCAGCGCGAGGTCAGCCACGCCCAGGGGCAGGTCGGGTCGAACCAGAAGTCGACCGGGGTCGGGGTGGAGTGCGGCAACGTCGGCTCCTCGGTGTCCTGTCTCGTGTCCGTCGGCTCGGTCAGTAGTTGCCGAGGCCGCCGCAGACGTTCATCGCCTGCGCGGTGACGGGGGCCGCCGCGTCGGAGACGAGGTAGGAGACGAGGCCGGCCACCTCCTCGGCGGTGGAGTAGCGGCCCAGCGGGATCTTCGCCTCGAAGCGCTCCAGGATCTCCGCCTCGGAGGTCTCGAAGTGCGCGGCGTAGCCCTGGCGGACGCGCTGCGCCATCGGCGTCTCGACGTAGCCGGGGCAGACGGCGTTGACCGTGACACCGGTCTTCGCGAGCTCCAGGCCGAGCGCCTTGGTGAAACCGATGACACCGTGCTTGGACGCCGAGTAGGGGGCGCCCAGCACCACACCCTGCTTGCCACCCGTGGAGGCGATGTTGATGATGCGACCCCAGCCGCGCCCGACCGGGTCGCCCTTCTTGAGGACCGCGCGGGTCATCAGGAAGACGCTGTTCAGGTTGGTGTCTATGACGTCGTACCAGAGCTCGTCCGCGATGTCCGCGGTCGCGCCGCCGCCGCTGCGGCCGGCGTTGTTGACCAGGATGTCGATCCGGCCGTAGCGCCCGACGACCTCGTCGACGAGCCGGTCGACGTCGGCCGGCTTGCGGACGTCGGCGGCCAGGCCGTCGGCGTCGTGGCCGTCGGCGCGCAGCTTGGCGACCGTCTCCTGGACGTTCTCGGGGTTGCGCGCGCAGAGGAAGACCTTGTGCCCCTGGCTCGCGAGGTTCTCGGCGATGGCGAGGCCGATGCCGCTCGTCCCGCCGGTGATCAGCGCTACCTGCTGTCCGTTGTCGGCCATTCCGCCTGCTCCTTCTCGGGGTGTATGTGGGGCCGTGTCAATCTGGCAAGCAGGCCCGGAATCCCGGTCGAGGAGCGGTGGAGGTGACCTCCGTTCAACCGCCCGAATTCTCCGGTTGAACGTTCAAGTCAACAAATTCAAAAGTGTCTGGTTGCGGCTCCGAGAAGCGCCGACCTATCGTCGGGAAATCCACGAAAAAGGTGCTCCGGAAGGAAAGTCATGTCCGAAAAGACCGAGGTCCGCGACCAGTCCGACGCGTATGCCCTGCTCAACCTGATCCAGGGCGCCGTCATTACCCAGGCCCTTTCCGTCGCGGCCAAGCTCGGTGTCGCGGACGTCCTCGCCGACGGACCGCTGTCCGCCGGGGACATCGCCGGGCGCGTCGGCTCCGACGCCAAGGCGACCCACCGTGTCCTGCGCGCGCTCGCCGGCCACGGCGTCTTCGCCGTCCGCCCCGACGGCACCTACGAGAACACCCCGCTCTCCGACAAGCTGCGCGAGGACGTCCCGGACTCGATGCGCGGCTTCGCCGTGCTGATGAGCCACCCGATCCTGCACGAGGAGTGGGGCCACCTCGCGGCCACCGTCGAGACCGGCGAGCCCAACCTTCCGAAGCTGCGCGGCATGGGCGCGCTCGACTTCTTCCATGCCACGCCCGAGTACGCGAACGTCTTCTTCCAGGCCTTCGGCGGCCTCTCCCTCTCGGAGACCGGCCCGATCCTGGAGGCCTACGACTTCACCCAGTTCTCCACCGTCGTCGACGTCATCGCCGGCCGCGGCAACCTGCTCGCGGGCATCCTCCAGCAGGCGCCCGACGTCAAGGGCGTGCTGTACGACTCCGAGGTCGCCACCGTCGACTCGCAGTCGCTCTTCGAGGAGGCCGGCGTCGCCGACCGCTACACCATCGAGCACGGCGGCTACCTCGACAAGCTGCCGGCGGGCGCCGACGCCTACGTCTTCAAGCACATCATCCACGACTTCTCCGAGGAGGACGCCGTGACCGCCCTGCGCAACGCGCGCGAGGCGATCGCCCCCGGCGGCAAGCTGCTCGTCATCGAGTACGTGCTCCCCGAGAACAACGAGAACCACCTCGGTCACACCATCGACCTCTGGCTGATGCTGATGCTCGGCGCCCAGGACCGCACGCTCGCCGAGTACACCGAGCTGTTCGCCAAGGCCGGCTTCCAGGTCACGCGCGCCGTCCCCACCAGCGCGCCGATCTCCGTCATCGAGGCGATCGCGGTCTGATTCCGCGCGCCACCGGTCCCCCATCGCAGGGTCGAGGCTCAGGACAGGAAACCATGGAAACCGATGTCATAGTGATCGGCGCGGGTCCCGCGGGGCTGACGCTCGCGGCCGAACTCCGCCTCGGCGGCGCCGACGTCGTCGTCTTCGAGCAGCGGGGGGAGCGGAGCTGGGAGTCGCGCGGCATCGGCTTCACCGCGCGCGCCACCGAGATGTTCCACCAGCGCGGGATCCTCGAACGCCTGGAGAACATCGAGGTCACCCGGCAGGGCCACTTCGGCGGCCTCCCCATCGACTACGGGGTGCTCGAAGGCTCGCACTTCGGCGTGCGCGGCGCACCCCAGTACAAGATCGAGGAGATGCTGGAGAACCGGGCCCTCGAACTCGGCGCCGACCTGCGCCGGGGCTACGAGTTCACCGGCTTCACCGAGGACGAGGACGGCGTCACCGTCACCGTGCGCGGGCCGGAGGGCTTCGAGGAGCACTCCGCCCGCTACCTGGTGGGCTGCGACGGCGGACGCAGCACCGTCCGGCGCCAGGCGGGCTTCGAGTTCGCCGGCTCCGACGCCACCCGCGAGATGTATCTCGCCGACGTCCGCGGCTGCGACATCAAGCCGCGCATGATCGGCGAACTCCGCCCCAACGGCATGGTGATGGCCGCGCCGCTCGAAGAGGGCTTCACCCGCATCATCGTCTGCGAGAACGGCGCGTCGCCCGACCGCGGCCGCGAGGTCACCTTCCCCCAGGTCGCGGACGCCTGGCAGCGGCTGACCGGCGACTCCATCCACCACGGCGAGACCCGCTGGGTCAGCGCCTTCACCGACGCCACCCGCCAGGCCACCGAGTACCGGCGCGGCCGGGTGCTGCTGGCCGGCGACGCCGCCCACATCCACCTGCCCGCCGGCGGGCAGGGGCTGAGCGTCGGCGTGCAGGACGCCTTCAACCTCGGCTGGAAGCTCGCCGCGACCGTCCGGGGCACCGCCCCGGAGGGCCTGCTCGACACCTACCACGCCGAACGCCACCCGGTGGGGGTCCGGCTCCTGCGCAACACCCTGGCCCAGGGCACGCTCAACCTCACCGGCAAGTCGGTCGAGCCGATGCGCGCCGTGATGGCCGAGCTCATCGCCCTCCGGCCGGTGGCCCGCCACCTGTCCGGCATGGTCAGCGGCTTCGACATCCGGTACGCCACCGGCGCGGGGGACCACGCGGGGCACCCGCTGCTCGGCACCCGTCTCGCCGACCGCGAGCTGGAGCTCGCCGACGGAGGCCGGGACCGGACCGCCCGGCTGCTGCACGCCGCCCGCGGCGTCCTCATCACCGCCGACGCCGGCGGCACGGAGGAGAAGACCGCCGCCGGCTGGTCCGACCGCGTCGACGTGGTCCGGGTGAAGCGCTTTCCCGCAGGACCCGAGGAGGGCGGCGCCCCGACCGCGTCGGTGCTCGTCCGCCCCGACGGCTACATCGCCTGGACCGCACCGGACGGGGGCGGTCTCGAGGCCGCGCTGCGCCGCTGGTTCGGCGACGCCCGCTAGAGGCCCCGTCTACCGAGAGGAGAAGAAACGTGACCGAGAACGCGGTACGTGAAACGGAACACGAGATCACCGTCTCCGCCCCCGCCGAACTGGTGTACGCACTGATCGCGGACGTCACCAGGTGGCCGGAGACCTTCCCCCCGACCGTGCACGCCGAGGTCGTCGAGAGGGACGGCGACGAGGAGCTGATCCGGCTCTGGGCGACCGCCAACGGCACCGCCAAGACCTGGACCTCCCGCCGCGTCCACGACGCGGCGAACAAGAGCGTGACGTTCCGCCAGGAGCGCTCGCAGCACCCCGTCGGCGGCATGGGCGGCGCCTGGATCGTGGAGCCCGTCTCCGACGACTCCTGCCGGGTGCGCCTGCTGCACGACTTCCGCGCCGCGACCGACGACCCGGCCGACCTCGACTGGATCAGCCAGGCCGTCGACCGCAACAGCGCCTCGGAGCTCCAGGCCCTCAAGACGAGCGCCGAGGCCGCCGGCCCCGACGACCTCCTCGTCTTCGACGACACCGTCACCGTCGAGGGCAGCGGCAAGGACGTCTACGAGTTCCTCAACGACGCCCAGTTCTGGCGCGAGCGGCTCCCGCACGTCGCCCGGGTCACCCTCGACGAGGACGAGCCCGGCCTCCAGATCCTGGAGATGGACACCCGCACCAAGGACGGCTCGACCCACACCACCAAGTCCGTCCGCGTCTGCAAGGCCGCGACGACCATCGTGTACAAGCAGATCGTCCTGCCCGCGCTGATGACCCTGCACACCGGCCGCTGGCTCATCGAGGACCGGCCCGGCGGCGGAGTCACCGTCACCTCCCGCCACACCGTGCGGATCAACACCGCCACCATCGCCGACGTCCTCGGCGAGGGCGTCACCGTCCAGACCGCGCGGGAGTACGTCCAGACCGCGCTGAGCGGCAACAGCCTCGCCACCCTCCGGCTCGCCAAGGCGTACGCCGAGGGCGTCGGCGGCGGGCGCACGGCGCAGTGAGACCGCCCCGGGCGGACGCGCGGGTCGTCGTCGTCGGCGCGGGCCCCGTCGGGCTCCTGCTGGCGTGCGAGCTGAGGCGGGCCCGGGTCGACACCGTGGTCGTCGAGCGGCTGGCGAGCCCCATGACCGAGTCCCGGGCGAGCCAGCTCAGCACGCGCACCGCGGAGATCCTCCACGAGCACGGCCTCGACGCGCTCCTCGCCGAGGCCGCGCACGAACCGCGCACCCACTTCGGCGGCCTCGGCTTCCCCCTCACCGAGGTCGACAGCGCCTACGGGGGCAACTGGAAGGTGCCCCAGTACCGCACCGAGGCCGCCCTCGGCGCACGCGCCGCGGAGCTCGGAGCCACCGTGCTCCGCGCCCACGAACTCACCGCGCTCACCGAGGAGCACGACCACGTCCGCTGCGCGGTCCGGGGACCCGACGGGCCCCTGACCCTCCGCGCCGCGTACGTGGTGGGCTGCGACGGCGCCACCAGCACCGTCCGCCGCCTCGCCGGCATCCCCGTCACCGCCACGCCGGCGACCAGGGAACTGCTCCGGGCCGACGTCACGGGCCTCACGGTCCGCGACCGCCGGTTCGAACGGCTCCCCGGCGGCTTCGCTGTCGCCATGACCCGGGACGGAGTCACCCGGATCATGGTGCACGCCTTCGGCCCGGAGCCCGCCGCGCGCTCCGGACCGCCCTCCTACGACGAGGTCGTCCACGCCTGGCGGCGGGTGACCGGAGAGGACCTCTCCGGCGGCACCCCCGTCTGGCTCGACGCCTTCGACAACGCCATGGGCCAGGCCGACGCCTACCGCCGGGGACGCGTCCTGCTCGCCGGCGACGCCGCCCACTGGCACCCGCCCGTCGGCGGCCAGGCCCTCAACACCGGGCTCCAGGACGCCGCCGACCTGGGACCCCGGCTCGCCGGGGCCGTGCGCGACGGCGCCGCGCCCGGGCTCCTCGACGGCTACCACGACACCCGGCACCCCGTCGGCGCACGGGTGCTCCGGCACGTCGCGGCCCAGGAGCAGCTGATGCTCGACGGCCCCTGGATCGAGCCGCTGCGCACGGTGCTCTCCGAACTGATCGGCCTCGACCGGGTCCGCGCCCACCTGACCGCGAGGGCCGCCAACCTCGACCACCGGATCTGACAACACACGGGAAGTACGGACACGCATGGAAGGCAGGGAAAGACAGTGACAGCGCAGGACTTCGACACTGACGTGATCATCGTGGGAGCGGGCCCCACCGGTCTGATGCTGGCGGGCGAGCTGCGCCTCGCGGGCATCGAGGCCGTCGTACTGGAGCGGCTCACCGAACCGATGCGCCAGTCGCGCGCACTCGGCTTCTCGGCCCGCACCATGGAGGAGTTCGACCAGCGCGGCCTGCTCGGCGCGTTCGGCGACATGGGCGTCATCCCGTTCGGCCACTTCGGCGGCATGCCGCTCGACTACACCGTCATACCCGGCGGCAACTTCGGCGTCCGCGGCGTGCCGCAGGCCCTCACCGAGGCCATCATCGCCAAGTGGTCGGCCGGCCTCGGCGCGGACATCCGCCGCGGCTGGGAGGTCACCGGACTGACCGAGGGCGCCGACGGCGTCGAGGTCACCGCCGACACCCCGGACGGCCCGCGCACCCTGCGCGCCCGGTACGCCGTCGGCGCCGACGGCGGCCGCAGCGCGATCCGCAAGCTCGCGGGCATCGACTTCCCCGGGCACGAGGCCACCCTCGAGATGCTCATGGCCGACGTCACCGACGTCCAGGTCCGGCTGCGCCCCACCGGCGAGCTCGGCGACGCGGGCATGGTCGTCGTCCTCCCGGTCGGCCCGAACACCACGCGCGTCGTGGTCTTCGAGCGCGGCGCGGGCGTCCGCCCGACCACCGAGCCGCCGACCTTCGCGCAGGTCGCCGACGCCTTCAAGCGGGTCACCGGCGACGACATCAGCACCGGCAAGCCGGTGTGGCTCAGCTACTTCACCGACTCCAGCCGCCAGGCCGCCCAGTACCGCAAGGGCCGGGTCTTCCTCGCCGGCGACGCGGCGCACACCCACATGCCGATCGGCGCGCAGGGCATCAGCGCGGGTCTCGGCGACGCCGTCAACCTCGGCTGGAAGCTCGCCGCGGAGATCAAGGGCACCGCCCCGGAGGGCCTGCTCGACACGTACCACTCCGAGCGCCACACCGTCGCGGCCCGCATCCTGGCCAACACCCTCACCCAGCGGAGCCTGTACCTCGGCGGCCCCGAGATGGACCCGATGCGGGCCGTCTTCGCCGAGCTCCTCGCCTACGAGGACGTGCGCAAGCACCTCGTCGGCATGGTCACCGGCCTCGACATCACCTACGACGCCGGCGCCGGCGACCACCCGCTGCTCGGCCGCCGCCTGCCGGACTTCGCCCTCGACGCCACCGAGGGCGGGGCGACCGCGTACCGCTCCTTGCACGGCGGACGCGCCGTCCTGTTCGACCTGAGCGACGACGCCGCCGTGACCGCCGCGGCCGGGCCGTGGCGCGACCGGGTCGACACCGTCACCGCGGCCGTCCGCCCCGAGGGCGCCCTCGCCGGCGTCGACGCGGTCCTCGTCCGCCCCGACGGCTACACCGCGTGGATCGCCACCGACGGGGCCGCCGGCCTCACCGACGCCCTGGGCCGCTGGTTCGGCGCCCCCGGCGACGACCTCTAGGACAGCCACCCCGGCGCCCCGCCCGCCCGCGGGGCGTCCACCTTTTACCCAAGGAGCGACCATGCCGATCATCAACCCCGAGGCCGGGCACCTGACCGTCCTCAACCTCTTCAAGACCGACTCCCGCGACCGCGTGGACACGCTCGTCACCGAGATGAAGAAGATCGTCGACGTCGCCGCCTACCCGGGCTGGATCTCCAGCACCGTCCACCGCGGCGAGCAGAACCCCGGCACCCTCAACTTCATCCAGTGGCGCGGCATGGACGACCTGGAGTCGCGCTACAACGACAGCGAGTTCAAGCACCACACCGTGCCGGTCTTCCGCGAGATCACCACCTACGTCCGCCTCATGCAGAACGAGGTGGAGTTCACCCAGCGCCACCCCGGGCTCGGCGACGTCACCGAGGTCTCGCCGGAGCGCGACGACTACACGGTCGTCGAGATCCTCGGCGTGAAGCCGGCCCAGCAGGGCGCCCTGGTGAAGGCCCTCGGCAGCGCCCACGACTGGCTCGTGGACGTGCCCGGCTACCGCTCGCAGAGCATCCTGCGCGGCATCCGCTCCCGCAACCTGGACGGCGGAGAGGGCACCCTGGCGACCGTCGGCACCGACAACGACTTCGTCATCGCCTACTCGCAGTGGGCCGACAAGGCCTCCTACGACGCCCACCGCAACCAGGCCGAGGCCGACTGGTCCGCGGCCCGCAGCGCCTTCCAGAGCAAGCAGTACTCCCTGATCACCAGCATCGACTGGAACAGCTACCGTGCCGTCCACACCCGTTCCGCCGAGCCGGCGACGGTCTGATCCCCGGACACCGCACACCACGTGGGGCCCCTGGCGATGCGCCAGGGGCCCCACGTGGTTTCCGGTGCGTCCGGATCAAGCGGCGATCTTGTCCCAGTGCCACTGCGAGTCGAACGACGCCACCTCGATGTGCGCGCCGCCCGCCACCATGGTGGCGGCCAGGCTCGTCGCCCGCGCGATGAACGCGGACACGCGGTCCGCCGCCAGGAGGTCCTGCTCGTCGAAGGGCAGCCCCTCGCAGCGCAGCAGCCGCAGGTCCATGAACCCGTTGAACTTCCGGCCCAGGACCTCCACCGCCTGCGGACTGCGCACCGTGAACCGCACCTTGGCCGCGACGTGGCCGTTGTGGTGCTGGTCGGAGTAGTACGCGATGTCCGGGATCGCCGGCGGCACGAAGTGGTCACGGGCCGCGATCTCCGGCACCTTCGGGAGGTTGCCCACCAGGAAGTGCCACGAGTTGTACTGCATCCGCGAGGAGATCGCCCACGCGGTGTCCGCCAGGTGCGAGGCGGACCCGCCGAAGAGCCGGCCGGACTCCGGCGACGGCACGACGCAGCAGAAGAAGTGCGGGATCTCCCACGCGGCGATCTTCGGGAACTCCTCGGCGCGCAGCGCCTCGATCAGCGCGGGCAGCGAACGCATCCCGCGGCTCATCGCGAAGTCGGCGTCGAACACGGCCGTCGACGCCCGCACGGTCTCGTACACCAGGGACTCCAGGCCCGTGCCGAACTCGCCGTGCGGTTCGGCCAGCCAGCCGGGCGCCGCCTCCAGCTCCGCAGTCAGCTCGGCGAGGGTGGAGCCGGTGACCGGCAGCCGCTCCCGCACCCGCGCGCAGAGCGCGGCCTCCAGCTGCTCCGCGTCGTCCTTGACGGGTCCCGCGACCCGCTCGATCTTGTGCATCAGCGGGCCGTAGATCTCCCGGTAGAGCCGGACGGTGCCCATCAGCTCCCGGCGCCGGGCGGCGAGCGCGTCGGCGAGGGCGCCGAGCGCCGCCACCCCGTGCGAGGCCGGGGCCGGCACCGGGGGCAGCGAGGTGTCGGCCGCGTTGTACGCGGTCCGGGTCCGCTCGAAGAGGAGCGCCACGTGGTCGAGCGTGAGCTGCGTCCCGTTGGCCTCCTCGATCCGTCCGTAGCCCGACGAGCGCACCAGCAGCGTCAGGCAGACGACCAGCAGCACGTCGCTGTCCGACCACAGCTCCAGGGGCACCGCCGCCAGCGTGCTCAGCGCGCAGTCGGGGTGCCCCGGCCGCAGCGTCTTGCCCGTCAGCGTGTTGCGGTCACGGAAGTTGGTGTACTGCCGCTCACCCGCGTACAGGATGAACGGAGCGGTCCGCAGGGCGGCCTCCGTGAGGTTGTCCAGCAGCTCGCGGCGGCCGTCCGAGCCCGCCGCGAGCAGGTACTGGCGGCAGTCGGCGACCGACGCGTGCCACCGGTCGTCGGCCAGCGCCAGCTCGACCTGGTAGTCCGCGAGGTCCTCGGCGGACCACGGCACCCGCAGGACGCCGTCGACCAGCTCGGCCTCGCCGCTCAGCGGGCCCTTCGACGGGACCCGGACGACCAGCCGGCCGCTCTTGTCCAGGCCGACCTCGCCGAGGAACGCCGTCCCCGACGAGCCGGCCCGGTCGGCCGGGCGGGCGTCGCCGCGCCACGAACGGCCGACGAGCACCTTCAGCGCCGTCTCGTCCGCCACGGGCAGCGCCCGCAGCTGGATGTCCGCCGGGACGTGCCCGGCGAGCGTGAGCAGCGTGTCCACGGCGGTGGCCAGGTCCGGGGCGTCGACCGCCCGCTGCCAGGTCTGCCGCAGCAGCGCCGGGAAACCGGTGTCCTTGGGCACCAGGTAGTCGGGCTCGTCCGCGGCCCCGGCCTTCCGGCCGAGCCGGCTCGGGCGCCGGCTCTGCCGGGCCTTGGCCAGCGCCGCCCGGCGGGGGAGCGTCCCGTCCCGCTCGGTGGGGAAGGTCATGCCGCGCCCCCCGCCGTCAGGTCGATGTGCTCCCACATGCGGGCCTCGGTCGCGGTCCACTCCTCGTCGACGTAGATGCAGTCGACGGGGCAGACCATGACGCAGACCGGGCAGCCCGAGCAGAGCTCGGGCACGATCACGACGTTGAGACCGTCGTCGAAGACCGCGCCGAACTCGGACGGGCAGCTGCGCAGGCACGTGTCGCACGTGATGCACTCCGACGTCTCGATGCGACGCGGCGGCTTCTTCCAGTTCTCGTCCCGGGTCCGCGTGGCGATCCGCTCGGCGCGCCCGGCCGTGGCGACGGATGGAGTGTCCTTCACCCTCTCCATGTGTGTGCTCCCCTCACAAGAGTGTTCCCCTCAACGGGTGTGGGCGGTGATCGCGTCGGAGATGCCGTCCCACAGACGGGTCCGGGCCGCGAGCGCGCGGTCGATGGTGTCCTCGCACTCGGTCCACTTGGCGGCGTCGTCGCCGCACAGGTCGGCCAGCATCTGCATGGCCATGGGGGTGTGCTCCTCGGCGTCCACCTGGATGTGGCGGCGCAGGTAGTCCACGAAGGTGGACAGCGTGCCGTGGCCGGCGTCGAGCGCGGCGACCTGGTCGAACATGTCGGGGATCAGGTCCTCGCGGCCGAAGGCGAAGGCCGCGGCCTGGCAGTGCACCGGCGCGTTGTCGATGAAGTCCCAGGTCGTGCCCACGAAGTCGGCCACGGACCGCGGCACGCCCGCCTCGTCGAGGGCGGCCGGGACGGGACGGCCCGCGCGCAGCAGGCCGATGAAGGCGTCGATACGGCTGGTGTCGGCGCCCGCCTGCCGCATGCCGTCGACGTACAGCTCGAAGTGGCTGATGAAGCCCTCGCCCAGCTCGTCGCTCTCCTCGACCAGCACGATGTCGTTGATGAGCCGGCGGCTGCCGGTGGCGGCCGACGGAAGCCACGGCACCTCGACGCAGGTCAGCTGCCGCTGGAGGGACTTGAGCAGGGACATGAAGTCCCACACCGCGAAGACGTGGTGCTCCATGAAGGTGACGACCGCGTCGACCGAGTCCAGCTGGTGGTAGATCGCGTGGCTCAGCACCTTGCGCCGGGCCGGCTCGATCGCGCCCTTGAGCGTCTCGATCGCCGGGTTGGTGCCATCCCATTCGTACCGCGACATGGTGGTTCTCTCCTTCGTGACGGGGTGGAAAGGTCGGTGGTGCGGGTCGGGCGTGCGGGGTGTCTGTGGGGCGGCCGGGTCAGAAGGCGCCGAAGTACTCGCGGTGCTCCCACTCGGTGACCTCGGCCGTGGGGCCGTCGGGCTGTTCGGCGGCGCACCAGGCGGCGAACCGGGCGGCCTCGCTCTCCTTGAGCCTCGCCAGGCACTCCTTCAGCGGGGCGCCGAGCAGCCGTTCGGCGCTGTCGCTCCCGCGGAACGCCTCGACGGCCTCGGGCAGGGTCGCGGGCAGCGGCGGGCGCGGGACGTCGTCGGCGGGCACACCGGAGAGCAGCCCTTCGAGCCCCGCGTGCAGCTGGGAGGCGATGGCCAGGTAGGGGTTGGCGCAGGGCTCGCCGATGCGGTTCTCGACGTGGGTCGAGCTGCCGCCGCTGAGGACCCGGACCATGGCGCTGCGGTCCTCGAACCGCCAGTCGACGGAGGTCGGGGCGAGCGTGAACTCGGGGGAGAGGCGACGGTAGCCGTTCACGGTCGGCACGGACAGCAGGCAGAGCTCGCGGGCCCGGGCGAGCAGACCGCCGATGTAGGCCTGGCCCTCGGCGGAGATGGCGTCCTGGAGGCCGTCGCCCTCGGCGAAGAGGTTGACGTCGGTCTTGGTGCTGCTGACCGACTGGTGGAGGTGCCAGCCGCTGGGGTCGAAGCTCTCCAGGCGCGGCAGGGTCATGAACGAGGCGTGGTGGCCGCGCCGGCGGCACTCCTGCTTGAGCTGGGTGCGCAGCAGCAGCATCGCGTCGGCGGCGTCGAGCGCCAGCATCGGGTTGAAGGTCGTCTCCAGCTGCCCGGGGCCGGACTCGTGCTCGAAGGAGCGCAGCGGCAGGCCGAGCCGGACCAGCATCGCGGCGAGCGGGTCGGCGATGTCGGCGACGGAGTCGTAGGCGCTGTCCAGGTTGAACTGGTAGCCGGGGTTCACCGCCTCGACCTCGGGGGCGGCGCCCTGGAGGCCGAAGCCGTTGCCCGCGTTGCCGACGGGCCCGCCGCCGGTCAGCCGGGTGAGGTACCACTCCAGTTCGAGCCCGACGACGGGCGCCAGGTCGTGGCGCGCGTACGCGGCGCAGACCCGGCGCAGGACGTTGCGCGCGGAGAGCGGGTGCGGGGTGCCGTCGCGCAGGTACTCGTCGCCGAGCACCCAGGCGGTCCTGGCGCCCTCCCGGGGCAGCACCTGGAAGGTGCGCGGGTCGGGGACGAGGACGAAGTCGCCCGCGCCGAGCAGCTCGCCGACGCCCACGCCGGCGTCGGCGAGGAAGTCGACGGCCACCGCGTGACCGGTGTCGAAGAGGAACGGGCCGGCGCTGAAGTCCATGCCGTTGCGCAGCACCGAGCGGAAGACGTCCGCCGGCACCGTCTTGGAGCGGGCGAGGCCGTGCGGGTCGCAGAACACCACCCGGACGAGGTCGACCTCGTCCAGCTGGAGTTCGACCTGCTCGGCCGCGGCGGCCTGGCGGTCGTCCCACAGCCCGAACTCGGCGACGAAGGAGGGGCGTCCGACGCCGCTCTCACCGCCGATCCGGGACCACGATCTGGAGGCCATGATCAGTTGCCTTTCGCTGTGACACCGGGACGGGTCAGGGTGAGGCCGAGCGCCGTGGAGAGCAGCCCGGCGGCCGAGAGGGCGAACAGGTCGTCGTCGTCCGCCGGCTCCGCGGGAGCGGGCGCCGGGACGGGAGCGGGGAAGGGGCGCCCGGCGTCCTTCGGGAGCGCGGCGAGCGCCGTCCCGAAGAGCGCGGCGGCGGAGATCATGAGGTCGTCGTCGAGCGTCCTGGGTGCCATGGTCGTCTTCCTTCCGTCGTGCTGCCGGGGGGAGTCAGGGTCAGGCCGAGCGCGGACTCCAGGAGCCCGGCGGCCGACAGGACGAGGCCGTCGTCGCCGACGCGGCCCACGAGTTGGAGCCCGACCGGCAGCCCGGCCGGCGTGAGGCCGACGGGCAGCGACAGGGCGGGCTGGCCGGTGAGGTTGAAGGGGTACGAGGCCGGGGACCAGGCCAGCCACCGCAGCTCCGCGGGGTCGGCGGCCCACGGCGGGGCGAGGGCGTCGGCGGCGAACGCCTCGATCGGCACGGTGGCCATGACCAGCAGGTCGTAGCGCTCCATCACCGACGCCAGCCGGGTCCGCAGGGCGAGCCGGGTCGCCTCGGCGCGCGCCACGGCGGCGGCGCCGAGCGACCGCCCGTACCGCACGACCGCGAGCCGCCCCTCGTCGCACCACGGGTCGTCCTCCGGCGCCGTGCCGTGCGCGTCGGCGGCCGCGAGGATGTCCACCAGGGCGCCGTACGGGTCCGGGAACGGGACCGCGATCCGTTCCACCCGGTGCCCGAGCGACGCCAGCACGGGCAGGACGCCCTCGGTGACGTCACGGACCGCGCCGGACGTCCCCGGGAACTCGATCCAGCCCACGCGCAGCGGCCCGAGCGGCGCCGGTGCGGCGGGCGGCGCGGTCCCCGAGTCGGGATCGCGGTGGTCGGGGCCCGCGAGCACCGCCGTCATCTCGGCGGCGTCCGCCACGCTCCGGGCCAACGGACCGACGTGGGACAGCCGTTCCGCGCAGGCCGGCACGTACGGGATGCGCCCGTACGACGGCTTGAAGCCGACGACCCCGCAGAACGCCGCGGGGATGCGCACCGACCCGGCGCCGTCGGTGCCGAGCGAGGCGGTGCACAGGCCCGCCGCCACCGCGGCCGCCGAACCGCCGCTGGAGCCACCGGCGGTGCGGTCGAGCGCCCACGGGTTGCGCGTGGGGGAGCCGAGCCGGCCGACGGTGCTCGCGCTCCACCCGTACTCCGACGTCGTCGTCTTCCCCACCACGATCGCGCCCGCCGCCCGCAGCCGCGCCACGGACGGCGCGTCGGCGGCGGTACGGTGGTTGGGCAGCAACGACCCGCGCCGGGTGGGGATCCCCTCGGTCTGGATGAGGTCCTTCACCGACACGGTGACGCCGAGCAGCGGCCGGCCGCGGTAGGCGGCCGGGCCGAGGCGGGCGAGGAGCCGGTCGGCGGCCTCGGCCTCGCGCAGCGCGCGGGCCTCGGCCACCTCGACGTACGCACCGAGCTCAGGGTCCGTCCCACGGATGGCGCCGAGCACGTCCTCGACGTGCCCGGCGACCGTGGAATGACCTTCGAGAAGTAATTGGCGTGTTTCCTGAATGCCGTGACAGATCGGCTGCCGGCTCTTCGTTGCGGTGGACTCTGACACGAGACCACTACAAGTCATCGGCTGAATTCCTGGCAACTTACGGATTGCATCGCGTTGCATCTGCTGCATTCCGCACTTGAACGGGATTTCTTGCGCAGGTGAAGGGCGGAGAGCAGCATGTTTCCGAGGTAATTCAACGTACTGACACGCACTCACACGCTACTTAATCGCACAGGAGAAGACCCGATGAGTCCACGGATGGACAACCCCTCGCTCGTCGTTCCCGGCGCCCTGCAGCCCCTGCTCGACCTGACCGAGGTCATCGGCAAGGTCGGCGTGCCGCAGACGACCCTCGACCTGGTCCGGCTGCTCGTCAGCGAGATCAACGGCCGTGTCTACACGCTCGAGGAGATCGCGGACAAGGCGGACAAGCGCCTGGCCCAGGTCTCGGACTGGCGCAACCAGACCGTCTTCGACGACGCCGAGCGCTCCGCCCTGGCGATGGCCGAGGCCGTGACCCTGATGACCGACCCGGTGGACATGGCCCCGGACGAGGTCTGGGAGGAGTCCGCCAAGTACTACAACGACGAGCAGCTCGGTGCCATCGTCATGCACATCGGCCTGGTCAACTTCTGGAACCGCGTCAACGTGGCCACCAACCAGGAACCCGCGGCCTTTCGCTGAGGAAGGGGGTACGGAACCGTGCTGAAGCTCATCAACGCCGGTCTCGGCAGGACCGGCACGACGTCCCTGAAGGTGGCGCTCGACCGGCTCGGTCTCGGCACCTGCTTCCACATGTTCGACATCGTCGGCGACGGCGAGCGCCTGGAGCAGTGGGCGAAGGTCGTCTGCGACGGCGAGCCCGCCGACTGGCCGGCGCTGTTCGAGGGCTACACCTCCGCCGTGGACGGACCCTGCGCGGTCCGCTACCGGGAGATCGCCGGGGCCTTCCCCGACGCCAAGGTGATCCTCACGGTCCGCGAGGCCGAGGGCTGGTACCGGAGCACGTACGACACGCTCTACCAGTTCGTGCTCAAGAGCGCCGAGCACCCGCCGGAGCCCGGCTCCCGGCAGGCGCGCCTGCTCGACCTCACCAGCACCCTGGTGTGGGACGGCGTCTTCGGCGGCCGGTTCGAGGACAAGGACCACGCCATCGCGGCGTACCACCGTCACAACGACGAGGTCGTGCGCGTCCTCGGCGCGGACAACGTCCTCGTGTACGACGTGAAGCAGGGGTGGGAGCCGCTGTGCGCCTTCCTCGGCGTCGACGTCCCCCAGGAGGAGTTCCCGCACGCCAACGACTCCGCGGCCATGCGGCAGCGGATCGCGGCGGCGGCCGGGGCCGGCCCGGTCTCCGCCGGCTGACTCAGCGAGGAGCATGCGGTGTTGATCACGGAAATGGCGGTTCCCGGCGCGTACCGCGTCGAACCGGAACCGCTCAGCGACCGGCGGGGCTACTTCTTCGAGTCGGTGAAGACCAGCGCCCTGCTGGAGGCCAGCGGCTGGGACTTCGCCGTCCGCCAGGTCAACTACTCGGTGTCGAAGCGGAACACCCTCCGGGGGATCCACGGCACCAAGGTCCCGCCCGGCCAGGCCAAGTTCGTCACGTGTGTCCGGGGGAGCGCGCTCGACATCGCCGTCGACCTCCGCGTGGGCTCGCCGACGTTCGGCCACTACGACGTCACCTACCAGAGCCCGGAGTCGGGGACGGCGGTCTACCTGCCCGACGGGGTCGGCCACGCCTTCCTCGCCCTCACCGACGACACGTGCATGAGCTACCTCTGCTCGCAGGAGTACGTGCCGGGGACGATGATCGACGTCGACGCGCTCGACCCGGAGCTCGCGCTCCCGTGGGACCTGACGGAACCCCCCATCCGTTCGGACAAGGACGCGGTGGCCCCCACCCTGGCCGAGGCCGCGGCCGCCGGCCTGCTGCCGACCTACGAGCAGTGCCTGCCCCGACCTTTCCTCGCTCTCTGAACGCATTCAGGTGGCGGGCGCGGTCGTTGAACGCAAGAATTCGTCTTTGATATCGCGCCCGAGTGGCGCGGGAAATGTGTGGAGGTGGAGATGGCGGAGACCAAGCGCAAGCCGGGAACGCCGGGGGCTTTCTCCCGGTGGATGCAGAAGCGCATGAACGCCCGAATGATCCGCAAGGTGCACGACGGCAAGGCCACGTTCATGGGCATGGACGTGCTGCTCCTGAACACGATCGGCAGCCGCAGCGGCCAGCCGCGGGTGACCCCGGTGGCCTGGTTCGGCGACGGCAAGGACGCCTGGCTGAGCATCGCCTCGGGCGGCGGGACCCAGAACCCGGACTGGTACACCAACCTGATGGCCCATCCGGAGCAGGCCACGGTCGAGCTGCCCGGCAAGCCCGGCGCGGTGAAGGTCACGCCCGTCAAGCTCGCGGGCGAGGAGCGCGAGGAGGCGTGGAAGCTCATCTCCACCGCGCAGCCCCGGATGATCAAGTACCAGAGCAAGTCCGAGCGGCAGTACCCGATCGTCAAGCTGACCCCTCGCTGAGGTCGGCCGCACGAGAGAACGGCAGCCGGTGTCCACGGACACCGGCTGCCGTTCGTCGTGCTCCGGACCCGCCGGCCGCTCAGCGGGCGGCGGCGAGGTCCGCGGTGGCGTGCGCGCGGATGCGGGCCATCAACTCGGCCTGCCGCACGAGGTCCTGGTGGTGCGCCGCGCGCGCCGAGGGGTCGACGACGGCGTCGTGGAAGGTGGAGAACACGCCGAGGAACTGGTCCGAGGCGGGCGCCGCGATGCGGGTCACCCGGTCCCGCTGCTCCAGGACCAGCACGGGACGGGCCTCGCGCGACGGGGTGAAGGCCCACTCCAGCGTCAGCCGGCCCTCCGTCCCCCACAGGTCGTACGTCGAGCGGTAGCTGTGCGACAGGCCGAAGGAGCAGTTCGCGGTGACGCCGGCGTCGTCGCGCAGCAGCGCCACGCCCGAGACGTCCACGCCCAGTCCGGCGGAGAACTCCAGACCGGCCCCCAGCACCCGCGGCGCCGCGGCCAGGTACTCCTGGGCCGCGCGCACCGGATAACAGCCGACCTCCCACAGCGAGCCGCCGCCCAGCTCCGCCTGGTACTTGATGCCGTGGGGATCGGTCGGCGGGATGCCGAACACGCCGTTGAAGGAGCGGAGTTCGCCGATGGACCCGTCGGCGACGAGGCCGCGGGCCAGATCGTGCTGGGGGTGCCGCAGGAAGGCGAAGTTCTCCATGACGAGCAGTCCGCGCTCCTCGGCGAGCGCCACGAGCTCCCGGGCCGTCTCCTCGGTGGAGACCGCCGGCTTCTCGATCAGCACGTGCTTGCCGGCCTTCAGCGCCCTGCGCGCCCATTCGGCGTGCTCGCTGTTCGGCAGCGGGATGTAGACCGCGTCGACTCCGGGCTGTTCGAGCAGCCGGTCGTACCCGGCGACGGCGTCGCAGCCGTACGGGGCCGCGACGCCCTCGGCCTTCTCCCGGGAACGGCTCGCGACCGCCACCAGGCGGAACGGCGACGCCTGGATCGCCGGGAGGGCCCGCCGGACGGCGATGTCGGCGCACCCGATGATGCCGATGCCGATGCCGGGCTTTCGGTCGGATTCCTGAACGGGTGTCAGAGCTTCCATTTTCACAGATCCACCTAAACGACAAGAGGAATTCGCGTGCCTGAACCGGGATGAGGCCAGCATGGAGAGGTGGTGCATTGTTCGTCAATGCCGCCGTCATCGGCTCTTCCCGGACGCGAGCGACGCGACTTCCGGCCGTGCGTTCTCCCGATATAAAGTGCGGGCATCCGCCACATTCGGCACCGAATAGATTGAGGAGGCGCCACGGTGAAGGGCATCATCCTGGCCGGCGGCAACGGTACGAGGCTCCACCCGATCACCCTCGGTGTATCAAAGCAAATGCTTCCGGTCTACGACAAGCCGATGATTTATTACCCGTTGTCGGCCCTGATGCTGGCCGGGATCAGGGACATCGAGATCATCACCACCCCCGAGGACCAGGAGATGTTCCGCCGGCTGCTCGGCGACGGCTCCTGGCTCGGCATCAACCTGACCTACGCGGAGCAGGACAAGCCCCGGGGTCTCGCCGACGCCTTCCTCGTCTCCGCCGACCACATCGGCGACGACTCCGTCGCCCTGGTCCTCGGCGACAACATCTTCCACGGCTACGAGTTCGGCCCCATGCTCCAGCGCGCCTCCCAGGACCTGCACGGCTGCGTCCTCTTCGGCTACCCGGTGCGCGACCCCGAGCGGTACGGCGTCGGCACGCTCGACGACCGGGGACGGCTGATCGCCCTGGAGGAGAAGCCCGCCAAGCCGCAGACCAACCTCGCGATCACCGGGCTCTACCTCTACGACAACCAGGTCGTGGACATCGCCCGCGAACTGAAGCCGTCGGAGCGCGGCGAGCTGGAGATCACCGACCTCAACCGCGTCTACCTGGAGCGGGGCGAGGCGACGCTCATCCCGCTCGGCCGCGGTTTCGTGTGGCTCGACACCGGAACCCACGACGCGCTCATGGAGGCGGGCGACTACGTGCAGGTCCTCGAACACCGGCAGGGCGTCCGCATCGCCTGCCTCGAGGAGATCGCCTGGCGCATGGGGTACATCGACCGCGAGACCTGTTACCGGCTCGGCAGCCGCCTCGCGAAATCGTCCTACGGTCAATACATCATGGAAATGGCCGAGGCGGGCTGAGCTCCGAAAGGGGCCGGGAATCAACTGATCCGCATTCTCACGGAAGAGGTTCGACCTCCATGAAAATACTGTTCACCGTCGGAGGCAGCCAGGCGGCCGTCTTCGGCGTCGCCCCCCTCGCCGCGGCCGCGCGGAACGCGGGCCACGAGATCCTCCTCGCCGCCGACGAGCCGCTGATGGACGCCGCGGCCTCCGTCGGCCTCCCCGCCGTCTGCATCACCCCCGAACGCATGCGGTACGGCCAGGAGTCCATGACCGCCACCGTCCGGCTCGACGCCCTCCTGGACCTGGCCGGCTCCTGGAAGCCCGACCTCGTCGTCGGCGGCCTCTCGCACGTCCCGCGGCTCCTCGCGGCCCGGCTCGGGATCCCCTACGTCCGCCACATCTGGCACATCGCCCCGATGGCGCGCCGCGACCGCACCGCGGTGGCCGAGCTCCAGCCGGAGCTGGAGCGCCTGGGCCTGGCCGAACTGCCGGACCCGGACCTCTTCATCGACCTCTGCCCGCCGCCCATCCGGCCCGAAGGCGCCCCCGCCGCCCGGTCGATGCGCTGGGTCCCCCGGGTGAGCCAGCGCCGCCTGGAGCCGTGGATGTACACCCGCCCCGAGGGCCGCCGCCGGGTGCTGATCACGGCCGGCACCCGCAACCTGATGCTGGACACGCCCGGCAGCTCGCTGCGGAAGCTGGTGGAGGAGCTGGCCGGCACCGGCGCCGAGGTCCTCATCGCGGCGCTGCCCGAGGCCGCCGAGAAGTACGGGGCCGAGCTCGGCGACGTGCGCATCGGCTGGCTCCCCCTCGACGTCGTCGCCCCCACGTGCGACCTGGCGGTCCACCACGGCGGCGCGACCACCGCGATGACCCTGGTCAACTCGGGCGTCCCGCAGGTGATCATCCCCGACAACGGGTACGGCAAGGCCGTCGCCGAGTCGGTGGCCGCCTTCGGCGCCGCGCTCATGGTCGACAAGCACCGGCTCGCCGGCCGCGACGCGGACGAGGTGATCGTCGAGTCCTGCCGCACGATCCTCGACGACCCCGGCTACGCGGAGCGGACCCGGCTCCTCGCCGCGGAGGCCGCGCAGCTGCCGACGCCCTCCGAGGTGCTGCGCGACCTGGAGGCCCTCGTCGCCTCCTGAGGACGGAACCCCACGGAAGGGCCGGACGGTCAGGACGACCGTCCGGCCCTTCCGCGTACCCCGCCGGGCCGGACACGCGCTCCCGGCCCACGTCCCCGCGTCCCCGTACTCCCGCTTCCCCGCGTGCCCGTATCCCCGCGTACCCGTGGAGCCCTGACGCCCCGACGCCCTGAAGCCCTGAAGCCCTGAAGTCCCGAGGCCCCCGCCCCGTGGCGTCCCGACGCCGGGAACGCACGTCGCCCCGGGACCGTCGGAGGGGTTCTCCGGGGTCCCGGGGCGAGGGGCGTCGCCGGGAGGCGTGATCAGCGGGAGACGAGGGACTCCAGCTTGGGCACGATCTCGGCGGGCGTCGGCAGCGTGGAGATCTCCTTGGCGAGGAACTGCGTCCGCTCCGTGTAGCTGGGGTTCTCCAGGAGCTCCTTGCAGGCGGCCGCGATCGTCGCGCCGGGCGCCTGGTCGGGCTGCTCCTGCACCGGCCACAGGGTCTTGCCGGCGCCGAACCCGGTGATCGCCCTGGCGATCGACTCCCGGTGGTAGTTCGGGGGGAACTCCGGGGGGTTCTCCGGGATGATCAGCTGCGGCACGCCGTTGGCCATCAGGGTCGTGGCCGTGGTCGCGCCACCGTGGTGGACCGCCAGGTCACAGGTGGCCGCGGCGACGTCCATCGGGATCCAGCCGACGCGGGCGTCGCCCAGCTGACCGCCGAAGCGTTCGGCGGCACCGGGGGAGGCGGCGATGAGCACCTCGGCCCCCAGCTTGTTCAGCTCGCTGACCAGCAGCGGCATGGACCAGCCCGGGTCACGGAACATCAGGCTGCGGAAGCCCGAGGTCACGAGCACACGGCGCCGGCCCTCCGGCTTCGTGTACATCCAGCGCTCCAGGCGGCGCTGCGGGTTGCTGGGGATCCAGCGGATCGGCTGGGCCGACGGGTCGTGGGACGGCCGCAGCGACGGCGGGGTGGAGTCGAGGAGCAGGTCGGGCTTGAGCAGCCCGTCCACGCCCAGGCGCTCCAGCTCGGGACGGAGCTCCGCCTCCGCACCCGGGTCGATGCCGGTGAGCGGGATGCCCAGGTACTCGACCTGACGGACGTACGGGACCTTGAGGTGCGCGGCGAGCAGCATCGCCGCGTAGCTCTGCGAGCTGCCGACGATGACGTCGGGGGTCCAGTCCTTCGAGAGCGCGAGGAGGGACTCGACGCCGGCCAGGCCCATGCGGGCGAAGCCGCGGCCCTGGCCGAACATCTCCTCGTCACCGAGCTCACGGGGGAACCGCAGACCCTTGCCGGGGTTGGTGATCCGCATGAAGTGCCGGATCGGGTCGACCGTGTAGCAGAACGTGGGAATTCCGATGGCCTCCGCGGTATCCACCCACGGTTCGTGGGCGGCCAGCATGACCTGGTGACCCGCGTTCCGTGCGGCCGTCGCCAGCGGTGCGGCGGCGTAGAAGGTGGCCTGGCTGCCCGTGGTGATGAACAGGATTTTCATGGCACTCCGGATGCTTTTCGTGAGACGCGGCCTGACGTATTTGTGAACAGCACCGATGTTCCACAGCGCGCGCTTTTTCTGTCAAACAGCCTCGAAAAGGCGAGAGCGTTCGATTGCGGATTTCGCGCAGTTGAACACGGTGAACACTCGACCCTGTTGCCGCCGCACCGGGTCCTGACCACCATATGGTCAGGACGTGCAGGCGAGAAAGCCTCTTAAAAAGCGGATACAGAAAGTCGGTGGTCTCCATGAACACGCTGATCTACAACGCCCGAATGGCTCTCCGGGACGTCATGGAAGTCAACATCTACACGCAGGGCAACGACAAGGTGTATCTGACCGTTTTCCCGGACCTGATCTGGGAGGGCACCGAGGAGACCCACACCGAGAAGGTCGTCCACGGCATCGTCGAGCGTCTGCACGACATGGACCTGGCCCTCGCCGGCGGCGACGCCGACGTCACGACCCTCGTGAACTCCGGCGTCGTGGAGATCGTCCGCAAGGTCGCCTGAAAACCCGGTGCGCCGCGCCGTCGCCCCGGCGGGCCCGTGGCCATTCCTGAGGAGGTACGACGGTCGTGATTGCCCGTTATGCATTGCCCGAGATGGCGGAGCTCTGGTCCGACCAGGCCCGCTACACCACCTGGGCCGAGGTCGAGGTCCTGGCCTCGGAGGCCCAGGCGCTGCTCGGGCGGGTTCCCGAGGCCGCGCTGGAGGACATCCGGCGGGCCAGGGTGCCGGCGGCGGCGCGCGTGGCGGAGCTGGAGCGTGAGCGGGACCACGAGATCCTCTCCTTCCTCGCCGCGTTCTGCGAGGACCTGCCGGACGACTCCGCCCGGTGGGTGCACCTCGGGATGACG
Organism: Streptomyces sp. NPDC104202; assembly: GCF_055584185.1. Classification (NCBI taxonomy): domain Bacteria; kingdom Bacillati; phylum Actinomycetota; class Actinomycetes; order Kitasatosporales; family Streptomycetaceae; genus Streptomyces; species Streptomyces sp. NPDC104202. The sequence goes on from NZ_JBVJMN010000032.1 coordinate 51,833, forward strand.
AGCTATGACCTGGTGGACACGGCCCTCGGCCACACGCTGGCCCGGGCCTGCGACCTCCTGATCGGCGCGGCCGGGCGGCTGCGCGGGGTGCTGGCCGACAAGGCGGTCGAGCACTGGGACACGGCGTGCATCGGGCGCACCCACGGCATGCACGCCGAACCCACCACGTTCGGCCACAAGCTCGCCGGCTTCGCCTTCGCGGTCGACCGCTCGGTACGGCGTCTGGTGGACGCGCGGGAGCAGGTCGCGGTGGGCACGATCTCCGGCTCCGTCGGGACGTACGCGCTGATCGACCCCTTCGTCGAGCAGCACGTGTGCGCGGCGCTCGGCCTCGGCGTGGAGCCGGCGCCGAGCCAGGTCGTGGCCCGTGACCGGCACGCCCAGCTCGTCCAGGCGATCGCCGTCCTCGGCGCCTGCGTCGAGCAGATCGCCGTCGAGGTCCGGCTGCTCTCCCGCAGCGAGGTCCGCGAGGTGGAGGAGCCCCGCACGGCCGCCTACCAGGGGTCGAGCGCCATGCCCCACAAGCGGAACCCGACGACCAGCGAGCGGCTCTCCGGCCTCGCCCGGCTGCTCCGCGGGTACGCCGGGACGATGCTGGAGAACGTGGCGCTCTGGCACGAGCGGGACCTCTCCCACTCGTCGGTCGAACGGGTCGTCCTGCCGGACGCGTTCACCGTCGCGCACTACCAGGTGACCGCCGCGGCGGACCTCGTCCGGGACCTCCAGGTGTTCCCGGACCGGATGCGGTCCGCGATCGACCAGACGGGCGGACTCGCCTACAGCTCCGCGGTCCTCGCCGATCTCCTGGAGAGCAGCGGCAGCGAGCGGGAGAAGACCTACCGCATGATCCAGGACGCCGCGAACGGCGAGGACTTCTTCACCCTGCTCAGGCTGGAGGGGATCGAGACCGACCCCGTCGGGCCCGAGCGCTACCTGGTACACCACGACGTCATCTACAAGCGGTTGGAGAACCTTCGTGAGCTGGAGCATTGAGCGGGAGAACGGCCCCGACCTCGACCTCGGGGACGTTCTGCGGGTCTACCGCGAGTCGGGTCTCGGCGAGCGCCGGCCGATCGAGGAGACCGAGCGCATGGCGGCCATGGTGCGCAACGCCAACCTGGTCGTCACCTGCCGCGTCGACGGCGAGCTGGTGGGCATCGCCCGCAGCGTCTCGGACTTCTCCTACGTGACCTATCTGTCCGACATCGCCGTGGTCCGCGACCACCAGCGTTCGGGCATCGGCCGCGAGCTCATCGACGCCACCCGCAAGGAGGCGCCGACGGCCAAGATCGTCCTGCTCTCCGCGCCCGCGGCGGCCGAGTACTACCCGCACATCGGCTTCACCGCCCACCGGTCGGCCTGGGTCCTGAACCCCTGAGCCGCCCCCGTCCGCCGGTGCCCGCGTCCGTCCCCCGGCGCGGGCACCGGCACGTCCCCGACGGGCCCCGCGCCCGCCGGCCGGCCTCCTCAGTGGTGGCCGCCGCCGTGCAGGTGCGCGGCGGGCGTCACCACGAGGGGACGCATCATGTGCTGCTCGTGCTCCAGCATGTGGCAGTGGTGGACGCCCCGGCCGACGACGGGGAACCGGACGGCCACGGTGACCAGTTCGCCCGGCGTGCCGTTGGGGCCCGGCACGATCTGGCCCGCCGTGCCCACCCGCACGACGTCCTTCTCGCCGAGCTCGTGGGGTTCGAGCGCCGACACCGCCTTGAAGGCGATCGGCCGGGCCGAGCCGCGGGCGATCCGGTCGAAGCCGGTGATGTCGTAGCTCTCCCGGGACATCACCTGGAAGTGCGCCAGGTGGATGTGCATGGGATGCGGCGCGGCGGTGAGGTTGAGGTACTTCCAGATCTCCGTGCCGTCGTGCGCCACGGTGATCGTGTTGCCGTCGTCGTACGTCATCGACGTCCGGCGCAGCGTCGTCACGGTCCCCTCGGCGTCCTGGACCTGGACGACCCCGGCGGCGGGGAGGACGAGGCCGGCCGGGTCGATCTCCTCCATCTCCCACAGCTCCGGCATGTTGCCCGTGCCGGGGCCGACCGTCACGATCCAGCGGTGGCCGTGCTCCTGCGGCAGGTCGTCGTGGGTGAGCCGCCGGAAGGTGGGCGAGAGGGCCGCCGGCAGCGCGAACCGCTTCGAGGGCTTCCGGTCGGCGACGCGGAACTGCATGACGTCGGGTTCCAGGAGGTCGTTGCGCCGGTCGGACGCGCCGGGCGCGACGCCCTGGAGGGTGTTGACCAGCTTCAGCGTCCGTCCGCGGAAGGCGCTGAAGTCGACGAGCACGTCGGCGCGTTCGCCGGGCGAGAGGTTGAGCGCCCCCTCGACCGCCCGCGGCCGGTCGATCAGGCCGTGGTCGGTGCCGATCACCTGGAGCGCGCCCGGCACCGGCACGCCGTCGGCGAGCAGCATCAGCCGGTAGATCCGGGAGTTCGCGGTGTTGACGATCCGGAACCGGTACCAGCGCGGGTCGACCTCCAGATAGGGCCAGATCACCCCGTTGACCAGGGTGTACGGCGCCGCGTGCGGGCGCATCAGCCGCTGCGCGCCGACCATCTCCACCTTGTGGAGCAGCCGGCCGGTCAGCGCGCCCGAGGCGTCCGTCGCGAAGTTGCGGTCCGCGAGCATCAGCGGCACGTCCTGCGCGCCCCGCGGCAGGTCGAGCGCCCGCTCCTCGTCGTTGCGCGAGAGGAACACCCCGGCCAGTCCGGCGTACACGCTGTACCGGCTGAGGTGGTGGGTGTGGTCGTGATACCAGAGGGTGGTCGCGGCCTGGGCGTTCGGGTACGCCGACAGCTGGACGTCCCCGGGGCCGATCAGGTTCTCCATCCAGCCGTCGTTGCCGCCGCCGGTCAGCATGCCGTGCAGGTGCGCGGCGCCCCACGGGGGCATCGCCGCCACCCCGGCGACCTCCTGGCAGCCCTCCGCGCCGGGGTAGTTGGAGAGCGGGTCCGTCATCGGGCCCTTGGCCTGGCCGAAGTCGACGGCGGTCACCGGTATGTCGCCGGTGAGGTGGTTCTCCCAGGCGACCCGGAGCGGCCGGCCGCTGACGGTCTCGATGGTCGGGCCGGGGTAGGCGCCCTCGTAGGTCCACATCGTCACCGGCGGGAGCTCGGAGTGCAGCGTGACGTCGGCGGTGCGCATGCGGACGGTGAGCTCGTCGTGGTCGCCGCGCTGCCGGGGCCGGAGCACCGGCGGCATCCGCAGCGGGTCCCTGAACTTCGTCAGCATCAGCCCGGCGGCCGACGGCTCGGGCGCGCCGGGGGCGGCTACGGCCGCGGCCCCCGGCCTGGTGAAGCCGGGGACCGCGGCGGCCATGGCGGCCAGGCCGGCGACGGAGCCGTAGCGCAGCACCGTGCGCCGGTTCGGTCCGGGAAGGTCGTTTCTTTCGGGATGTGTCGGTTCCATGCGGGGAAGCTAGGAACGTCCGCTCACGTCGCGGTCGAGCCCGGCTGCAACTTTCCGGCCATTCCTCTTCCGCTTGTGTTTGGGTGCCGCCCTACCGCAGCGCCACCGCCATCTCGGTGTCCCGGTTGACGAGGGTCGCGTAGTGACCGCCGAGGGCGAGCAGTTCGTCGTGGGTGCCGCGCTCGGCGACCCGCCCCCGGTCGAGGACGACGATCTCGTCCGCGTCCCGGATGGTGGACAGCCGGTGGGCCACCGTGATGGTGGTGCGGCCGGCGCTCGCCGCGTCGATCGCCTCCTGAACCGCCTGCTCGGTCTGGGTGTCCAGGGCGCTGGTCGCCTCGTCGAGGACCAGGATCGGCGGGTCGCGCAGGATGGCGCGGGCGATCGCGAGCCGCTGCTTCTCCCCGCCCGAGAACCGGTAGCCGCGCTCGCCGACCACCGTGTCGTAGCCGTCCGGCAGCGACACCAGATAGTCGTGGATGTGCGCGATCCGCGCCGCCGCGACCAGCTCCTCGTCGGTCGCCCCCGGCTTCGCGAACCGAAGGTTGTCGGCCACTGTCGCGTGGAAGAGGTACGTCTCCTGGGAGACCACCCCGACCGTCGCGGAGAGCGTCGCGAACGACAGGTCGCGCACGTCGACCCCGTCGATCGTGACCGTGCCCGACGTCGGGTCGTACAGCCGCGGGATCAGGTAGCTCAGCGTGGTCTTGCCCGAGCCGGTCTCCCCGACGATGGCGAGGCTGCGCCCCGCGGGCACCGTCACGTCGATCCCGTCGAGCGTCGGCCGCTCCGCGGAGGCGTACGAGAAGCCGATGCCGCTCATCCGCACCTCGCCCCGCAGCTCCGTCGGCTCGACCGGCTTCTCCGGCTCGGCGACGTCGACCGGCAGGTCGAGGTACTCGAAGATCCGGCCGAACAGCTCCAGCGAGCTCTGCAGGTCGATCCCGATGGTCAGCAGCCGCTGCGCCGGGCGGAACAGGGCCTGCTGGAGCGTGGTGAAGGCGACCAGCGCGCCGATCGAGATGGCCATGTGGCCGCCGGTCCCGGTCAGTCCCGCGACCCAGTAGATGACCGCGGGCATCGAGGCCATGACGACCCAGATCGTCGACTGGTACCAGAGGCCGGCCGTGCTCGCCCGGACCTCGATCTCGGTGAGCTTGCGGGACTGCGCCGCGAAGTTGTCCGTCAGCGACCGCGACCGGCCCATGGTGTGCCCCAGCATGACCCCGCTGACCGACAGGGACTCCTGCACGATCGACGACAGGTCGGCGAACTGCCGCTGGCGGTCGCGGGTGATGACCCGGCGCTCGTCGCCGACGTGCCGGCTGACCCAGACGAACGCCGGCAGGATGACCAGCGACGCGATCGTCAGCCGCCAGTCGAGCAGCGCCATGGCGGTGGTCGTGGCGATCACGATGGTCACGTCCGACACCAGCGCCGTCGCCGTGGTCGTGACGGTGACCTGCATCCCCCCGATGTCGTGGGCGATGCGGGACTGCACCTCGCCGGTGCGGGTCCGGGTGAAGAAGGCCAGCGACATGCGCTGGAGATGCGCGTAGACACCCGTGCGCAGGTCGTGCATGACGAGCTGGCCGATCTTGGCGGACACGTGCGTCTGCCAGACGTTGAACGTGCTGGTGGCGATCGACACGACGATCATGCCGAGCGCGAGTACGGACAGCAGCCCGGTCCGGCCCTGCGGCAGCGCCACGTCCATGATCTCGCGGATCAGGAACGGGTTGACGAGGGAGACCAGGGACGAGCCCACGACCAGCGACGCGACGAACAGCAGGCTCCTCCGGTACGGGCGGAAGAGCCCGAGGATGCGGCGTTTCTGGACGGGGAGATGAGCGGTGGCCGACCCGGTGGTGCTCACCCTGGTCTCCTTCTCTTTCGGCTCTCTTCGGTCAGTTCCAGTCGACGGAGCGGACGACGACGGCGGAGTTGAACCCGCCGCGGCCCCGCGCCAGGACGAGCGCCGTGGCCACGGGGGCCGGCCGCGCCTCGGTGACCAGGTCCAGGTCGTAGTCGGGGGAGAGGGTGACGTTCGCCGTCGGAGGGATCACCCCGTCCCGCATGGCCAGGAAGGCGGTGGCGACGTCCAGGGGCGCGGCCCCCGAACCCAGCCGGCCCGTCATGGTCTTGGGCGCCGTGACGGGGACCCCCCGCGGCCCGAAGACCTCGGTGATCGCCGCCGCCTCGATCCGGTCCAGCTCGCGCGTGCCCGCCGCGTCCGCGAAGACGACGTCGATGTCGCCCGCGGTCAGACCGGCGTCGGCCAGCGCGACCTCGACGGCCTTGCGCAGGGTCGGCTCCCGGCCGCTGTCCGGCGCCGGGTCGAACGTCGAGCCGTAGCCGAGGATCTCCCCGTAGACCCGGGTCGCGCCGCGCCGGCGGGCGGCCTCGGCGTCCTCCAGGATCAGCAGGGCGCCGCCCTCGCCGGGCACGTACCCGGACGCGTCGGCGTCGAAGGGCAGGTACGCGCGGTCGGGCCGCTCGTCCGTGCTCAGCTCCCCGGTGGTCAGCTGCGCCACCCACCCCCACGGGCAGATGGCGGCGTCGACACCGCCGGACAGGATCAGGTCGCTGCCCTTGCGCACCAGCCGGCGCGCGTGCGCCAGGGCGTCGAGCCCGCCGGCCTGGTCGCTGACGACCACGCCGCTGGGGCCGCGCAGCCCGTGCCGGATGGAGATCTGGCCGGTGTTGACCGCGTAGAACCAGGCGAAGGACTGGTACGCGCTGACGTACTGGCTGCCCTGGCTCCACAGGTTCTTCAGCTGGTCCTGGCCGAACTCGAAGCCGCCGGAGGTACTGGCGGTCATCACGCCCATGCCGTACTCGTCGGCCTCCTCCGTGCTCACCCCGGCGTCGCCGAGGGCGTGCTCGGCGCCGACCAGCGCCAGCTGGGTCATCCGGTCCGTCTGGGGGATGAGCCGGCTCGGCAGGTGCTCCTTGACCTCGAAGCCGTCCACCTCGCCGGCCAGCTTCGAGGGATAGCGCTCCGGGTCGAAGCGCGTGATGCGGCCGATGCCGCTCCTGGACGCGCGGGTGGCGTCCCAGTACTCCTCCACGCCGAAGCCGTTGGGGGAGACGATGCCGATGCCGGTCACCACGACCTGGGTGCTCATGCCGTCGTGTTCCTGTCCGGTCGGGCGAGGACCATCGCGCTCTGGAAACCGCCGAACCCGCTGCCGACGGTCAGTACCGCGTCGGTCCGCCAGTCGCGCGCGGTCCGCGGCACGTAGTCGAGGTCGCATTCGGGGTCGGGCTTGTGCAGGTTCGCAGTCGGGGGTACCACGTGGTTCTCCATGGCCAGGACGGAGGCGGCGATCTCGATCGAGCCGATCGCGCCGAGCGAGTGCCCGACCATCGACTTGATCGAGCTCACGGGCGTGCGGTAGGCGTGCTCGCCGAGGCTGCGCTTGAAGGCGCTCGTCTCGTGGCGGTCGTTCTGCTTGGTGCCCGAACCGTGCGCGTTGATGTAGTCGACGGCCTCCGGGGCGAGCCTCGCCTCGTCGAGCGCCGAGCGGATGGCCTCGGCCATCTCCCGGCCGTCGGGGCGCAGTCCGGTCATGTGGAAGGCGTTGCACCGGCTCGCGTAGCCGGCGATCTCGGCGTAGATGTGGGCTCCGCGGCGGCGCGCGGACTCCAGCTCCTCCAGCACGAACATCGCGGCGCCCTCACCGAGGACGAAGCCGTTGCGCGTCAGGTCGAAGGGCCGGGAGGCGTGCTCCGGGTCGTCGTTGCGCGGGGTGGTCGCCTTGATCGCGTCGAAGCACGCCACGGAGATCGGCGAGATCGGCGCGTCGGTGGCACCGGTGACGACCACGTCGGCCGAGCCGTCGCGGATCAGCTCGGCCGCGTAGCCGACCGAGTCGATGCCCGAGGTACATCCGGTGGACACCACGGTCGAGGGGCCCTCGGCACCGACCGCCCAGGCGACCTCGGCGGCGAAGGAGCTCGGCACGAAGTAGTTGTAGAGGTGGGGGACCGCGTACTCGTGGTCGACGAGGTCGAGCCGGCCGCCGTCGCTGACGACCCGGTACTCCTCGTCCAGGCCCATCGTGGCGCCCACGGCGCTGCCGACCGCGACGGCCACCCGGTGCGGCTCGACCGCGCCGAGCTCCAGACCGCTGTCCGCCATCGCCTCGCGGGCCGTGACCAGCGCGAACTGGGCGGCCCGGTCGGTGCGCCGGATCTCCTGCGGGGTCAGCCCGTGCTCGTACGGGTCGAAGTCGATCTCGGCCGCCACGCGGGAGCGGAACGGCGTGGGGTCGAAGAAGGTGATCCCCCGGGTCGCCGTCCGGCCCTCGCTGAGCAGGCTCCAGAAGTTCTTGGTCCCGATGCCGCCCGGGGCCGTGACCCCGACACCGGTGATGACCACGCGCCGGCCGGTCACGCCGACTCCCACGTGTAGAACCGCTTCGCCATGGCGTCCGCGGGGGAGCGCCAGGTCGCCGGGTCGTACGCCTCGATGAACGGCTTCAGGTCCTGGCTGATCCCGACGAAACGCGGATCGCTCTTCGCCTGTTCGATGAGCTCGCCGCCGTTGTCGTCGTCGAAGTCCTGAAGGTGGAAGTACAGACCGTTGTACATGAACAGCTGACGTCGCCGAGTCCCCATGCGGTGCGGCATGTCGGTCTCGTCGAAAGCAGCGAAAAGCCGAGCCACGTCAGCACTCGAACGAGAATCCATTCTGGCCACTATCAGATTGCTGTGCATTGACCGCCTCCTCGATGATTTGCTGCGCCTATCGCAGATGCTTGACCAGTGCCGCCCATGTGGCGAGCTCCTCTTCCGACAGCGGTGGCAGGCAGGGCTGGTCGGCAAGCGGGATCCCGAAGTCCCTCCCGTCGTAGGGGGGATACATTCCGCTCCACGCAAAACCCATCCACATCAGGCCCTCACCGAAGTTCTTCGATAGGGATCGCATGGCGGATCTGAGCCTCGCGCCCATGTCAATCTCCATTCGCCGGGAACCACCCACCGCCACCTTGTGCGATGTCCCTCAAGAGGGGGTCGGAGGTGTATCGAATTCCGCTGGAGAAGGCGACGGAGAGACGCGAAAGGGGCGGTTCCCCGAAGGAACCGCCCCTTTTCGGCTGGCACACCGGAATTACTGCGCGGCGAGCAGCAGCCCCCGGGCGCGCAGCACCCTGCGCTCGACGGGGGCGAAGACCAGGAGGTCCACCGCCACCCCGACGACGAAGATCAGCAGGATGCCCAGGAGGACGCCGGCCATGTCGGAGAACTCCCGCTGGTTCTCCAGGTAGCGGCCGAGGCCGAGCCCCAGGTCGGGCGAGGACGCGATGAGCTCGGCGGCCATCAGCGACCGCCAGGAGAACGCCCAGCCCTGCTTGAGCCCCGCCAGGTAGCCGGGCAGCGCGGCCGGCAGCAGCACGTGCCGGGCACCCCGCAGCCCCGTCGCGCCGAGCGTGCGGCCGGCCCGCAGGAACAGCGGCGGCACCTGGTCGACGCCGGCGATCAGCCCGTTGGCGATCGACGGCACCGCGCCCAGCAGGATCACCGCGTACATGGCGGAGTCGTCGATGCCCAGCCAGATCACGGCGGCCGGCACCCAGGCCACCGACGGCAGCGACTGGAGACCGGAGAGCACCGGCCCGAAGGCGGCCCGCACCGGCTTCACCCGGGCGACGAGCAGACCGATGGGCGTCCCGATCGCGACGGCCACCAGGAAGCCCGACAGACCGCGCCAGACGCTGGTCCAGATGATCGAGAACAGCGTGCCGCGGTACCAGAGATCGGTCAGCGCCGCCCAGACCGCCGCCGGGCTCGGCAGCTTGTCGGGGGTGGTCAGACGCAGGCTGTACGCGAGCTGCCAGGCCCCGAGCACCAGCACGGCGCCCAGCACCGGCGGCAGCACCTTCTCCCGCAGCACCCGGCCCGGCGCGGTGCGCGGCGTCCGCACGGTCTCCAGCGCGTCGAGACCGGCCCCGACGCCGGCGAAGTCGTCCACCGGCGCCGGGGGGCGGAGGGTGTCACTGCGGGACATGGCGGCGGATCTCCCCACGGAGGTGCTCGGTGATGTCGGTGGTCAGCTCGGCGGCCCGGGCCGAGTCGGCGCGCTGCGACGGCGGCAGGTCGATCCGCCACTCCCGCGCGATCCGGCCGGGCCGCGAGGAGAGCAGGACGACGCGCTGGGCCAGCCGGACGGCCTCGCGGACGTTGTGGGTGACGAACAGGACGGTCAGCCCCTGCTCCTGCCAGATCCGGGTGATCTCCTCGTGCAGCACGTCCCGGGTGATCGCGTCGAGCGCGGCGAACGGCTCGTCCATCAGCAGCACCCCGCCGCCCTGCGCGAGCGAGCGGGCCAGCGCGACGCGCTGGCGCATCCCGCCGGACAGCTCGTGCGGCCGCCTGGCGTGCGCGCCGCCGAGCCGGACGAGTTCGAGCAGCCGCTCGGCCTCGGCCCGGCGCTCCCCGCGCGGGACCCCGGCCAGGCGCAGCGCCAGCTCGATGTTGCCGCCCGCGGTCAGCCACGGGAACAGGGCGTGCTCCTGGAACATCAGGGCCGGACGGGGCCCGGGCACCTCGATCGTCCCGGAGCTCGGCTCGTCGAGGCCGGCCACCAGGTTGAGCAGGGTGGACTTGCCGCAGCCGGAGGCGCCGACCAGGGTGACGAACTCGCCCGGGGCGACGTCCAGGCTGATGTCGTCGAGCACCGGAGGGGCCGCGCCCGGGCGGCCGAACGTCTTGGAGACGTGCGCGAGGCGGACGGCGGGCGGACCGGCCGGGGCGTCCGCCCGCGGACCGCGGCCGGGCGCGTCCGCCGGGGCCGTCGCCGGCGTTCCGGGCGGTGCCCCCTCCGGGGCGTCCTCCGGGGCGTTCTGCGGGGTGGTCAGTGCCGTGGTCATGCCGGACACCTCCTGCGGGATGGTCGGGGTACGGGAGCGCTACCGGGCGCCGAGCCCGGCGTCCGTCACGGCGGGTCGGCCCGCCGCCTTCAGCACCTTGTCGAGCAGGGTCAGGTCGTAGATCCCGGCGAGGTCGGGGTCCTCGATCAGGCCCGCGGCGACCGCGTGGTCGGCCTGGGCCCGGAGGGTGCCGGCCAGGGGGTCGTCGAGGAAGTCGATGCTCCGCCAGGCCGGGTCGAGGACGGCCGGGTCCAGCGCCTTGCCGGTGTCCTGCGCGATCCGGGCGTCGGCGTCGGCCTTCGCCTGCTCGCGGTGGGCGGCGATGTACGCGTTGGCGGCCACCGATCCCCGCAGCACGGCCTCCACGACGTCCGGGTGGGCGGTCAGGAACCGCTGCGAGACGACGATGTTCGTGATGACGAAGCGGCCGCCCGGCCACAGGGACCTCTCGTCGAGCAGCACCTTCGCGCCGAGCGCGACCAGCCGGGAGGCGGTCGGCTCGGGCACCCAGGCACCGTCGATCGCCCCGGACGCGTAGGCGCCGGGCGTCACCTTGTTGTCGGTGCGGACGACGCCGACGTCCCCGGCGCCGGAGGCCGGGTCGACCCGCAGGCCGCGGCCCGCCAGGTAGTGGAGGAGGGCGACGTCCTGGGTGTTGCCCAGCTGCGGGGTGGCGATCCGCTTGCCCCGGAGGTCGTCCGGGGTGGCGATCCTGGCGGGGTTCACGACCAGCTTCACGCCGCCGGACGCCGAACCGCCCACGATGCGCAGGGCCTTGCCGCCGGAGCGGGTGTAGCCGTTGATCGCGGGGGAGGGGCCGACCCAGGCGAGGTCGACGGCGTCCGCGTTGAGCGCCTCGATCGCCGACGGGCCGGCGTTGAAGACCTGGGTGCGGATCCGGGTCGCCCCCAGCTCCTTCCGGAACAGTCCGGTGCGCAGGCCCACCAGGGCGGTGCCGTGGGTGAGGTTGGCGAAGTAGCCGATCCGCACGGTGTCGGCGGAGAGCCGCGGCCCCGCCCCGGCGGCGGCGACCGGTGCCTCGGGTCCGGGGCCCTCGGCCCGGGAGCCGTATCCGCAGGAGGAGAGCAGGGCGGCGGCGGCCAAGGCCGCGGCGGCGGCCCGTGCGGCCGCCCGCCGGAAGGGGCCTCGCATCAGAACCGGTCCCCGTCGCCGGGCGCGCGGACGGCCCCGAACGCCTCGCCCGCCATGCCGGCGGTGAGGGTGGTGCCGTCGGCCGGGTCGATCAGCAGGAAGGAGCCGGTGCGGCGGTTGTCCGTGTAGCTGTCGAGGACCAGCGGCTCGGCGGTGCGCAGCACCACGCGTCCGATGTCGTTGCCGTGCAGTCCCTCGGCGCCGGGGCGCCGTTCGAGGGTGCCGATGTCGATGCGGTACGAGATGTCCTTGACCAGGGCCCGCACGGTCCGGGTGGTGTGCTTCAGGAGCACCTTCGCGCCCACGCGCAGCGGGCGTTCGTCGAGGTGGCAGACGCTGGCCTCGACGTCCTTGGTCGGCACCGGGGTCCGGTGGCCGGCGGCTATGAGGTCGCCGCGGGAGACGTCGATGTCGTCGGCGAGCCGGACGGTGACGGACTGCGGGGCCCAGGCGGTGTCCGCCTCCCTGCCGAGGGCGTCGAGGCCCGCGACGGTGGTGGTGCGCCCGGAGGGCAGGACGGTGACCGGGTCGCCGACCCGCAGCACCCCGGAGGCCAGCTGACCCGCGTAGCCCCGGTAGTCGGGGTGCTCGGCCGTCTGGGGGCGGATCACGTACTGGACGGGGAACCGCGCGGGCTCCCCGGCCGGGTCGCCGCCGACCGGCACGGTCTCCAGGTGCTCCAGGAGCGTGGGGCCGCCGTACCAGTCCATGTGGGCGGAGGGCTCCACGACGTTGTCGCCGGCGAGCGCGGAGAGCGGGATGGCCACCACGTCCCGGACGCCGAGCTCGGCGGCGTAGGTGGTGAACTCCTCGGCGATGGCGGCGAAGACGGGCTCGGCGTAGTCGACGAGGTCCATCTTGTTCACGGCGAGGACGACGTGGGGGACGCGCAGCAGGGCGGCGACGGCGGCGTGGCGGCGGGTCTGCTCGACGACGCCGTTGCGGGCGTCGACGAGGACGACGGCGAGCTCGGCGGTGGAGGCGCCGGTGACCATGTTCCGGGTGTACTGCACGTGCCCGGGGGTGTCGGCGAGGATGAACCGGCGGCGGGCGGTCGCGAAGTAGCGGTAGGCCACGTCGATGGTGATGCCCTGCTCGCGCTCGGCCCGCAGGCCGTCGGTGAGCAGCGCCAGGTCGGGCGCCTCCTGGCCCCGCTTGCGGGAGGCGTGCTCGACGGCCTCCAGCTGGTCGGCGAGCACGGACTTGGAGTCGTGCAGGAGCCGGCCCACCAGGGTGGACTTGCCGTCGTCGACGGAGCCGGCGGTGGCGAAGCGCAGCAGCGAGGCGGCGGGGGCCTCCTGGGTGGTGGTGACGGACGTGGTGGTCACGGCTAGAAGTACCCCTCGCGCTTGCGGTCTTCCATGGCGGCCTCGGAGAGCTTGTCGTCGGCCCGGGTGGCGCCGCGCTCGGTGAGGCGGCTGGCGGCGATCTCGGCGATGATGTCCGCGTCGGTGGCGGCGTCGGAGTCGACGGCGCCGGTGCAGGACATGTCGCCGACGGTGCGGTAGCGGACCAGCCGCTTCTCGACCCGCTCGGTCTCCTTCGGCCCGCCCCAGGCGCCGGCCGTCAGCCACATCCCGTCGCGGGCGAAGACCTCGCGCTCGTGGGCGTAGTAGATCTCCGGCAGTTCGATGGCCTCGCGCTCGACGTACTGCCAGACGTCCAGCTCGGTCCAGTTGGAGAGCGGGAAGACGCGGACGTGCTCGCCGGGCGAGTGCCGGCCGTTGTAGAGGGACCACAGTTCGGGGCGCTGGCGGCGCGGGTCCCAGGCGCCGAACTCGTCGCGCAGCGAGAAGACCCGCTCCTTGGCGCGGGCCTTCTCCTCGTCGCGGCGGCCGCCGCCGAAGACGGCGTCGAAGCGGTGGGTGTCGATGGCGTCGAGGAGCGGCACGGTCTGCAGCGGGTTGCGGGTGCCGTCGGGACGCTCGCGCAGCTTGCCGGCGTCGATGAACTCCTGGACGGAGGCGACGTGGAGCCGCAGTCCGTGCGCGGCCACCACGCGGTCGCGGTAGGCGAGGACCTCGGGGAAGTTGTGCCCGGTGTCGACGTGCAGCAGCGCGAAGGGGACCGGCGCCGGCGCGAACGCCTTGAGCGCCAGGTGCAGCATGACGATCGAGTCCTTGCCACCGGAGAAGAGGATCACCGGCCGCTCGAACTCGCCCGCCACCTCGCGGAAGATGTGCACGGACTCCGCCTCCAGGGAGTCCAGGTGCGACAGTGCGAAGGGGTTCTCCGACGCCTCGGTCGGACGCCGGGTCGCGGTCGTCATGCCAGGCCCCTCTCGGTCAGGAAGGTGTGCAGCTCGGCGGCGGACTCCGCGACCGAGCGGCCCTGTGTCTGGATGCGCAGCTCCGGGTTCTCCGGTGCCTCGTAGGGGTCGTCGACGCCGGTGAGGCCGGAGATCTCGCCCGCGGCCTGCCGGGCGTAGAGGCCCTTGACGTCGCGCGCCGAGCAGAGCCCGACGGGGGTGGCGACGTGGACCTCGACGAGTTCGGTGCCCCGGGCGTCGTGCCGGGCGCGGACGGCGGCGCGGGAGTCGGCGTACGGGGCGATGACGGGCACCAGGACCTTCACGCCGTGCGCGGCCAGCAGCTGGGCCACGAAGCCGATCCGGGTGACGTTGGTGTGCCGGTCCTCCCGTGTGAAGCCGAGGCCGGCCGAGAGGAACGCGCGGATCTCGTCACCGTCGAGCACCTCGACCTGGTGGCCCTCGGCGCGCAGCCGCCCGGCGAGGGTCCGGGCGAGGGTGGTCTTCCCGGAGCTGGGCAGCCCGGTGAGCCACACGGTGGCACCGCGCGCGCGGGCCGCGGCCGCGGTGTCCCCGGCGGCCCGGGCGTGAGCTGTGGTCACGGCGATGTTCTCCCCGAATGTGAGGTGGCGGCGGGGGCTCCGCCGTGCGCGCGGCCCGTGGACGGACGGCGCCGGGAGCCCCCGGAAGGTCGCGGAGCTCCTCAGGCGCGGGCGAACTCGGCGAGGGTCCGGCCGAGCACGTCCATGTCGATCCGGTGCCAGGAGCCGGGCAGTTCGAGCCCGCGGCCGTGGGGCAGCGCCTCCACCGTCGCCTGCGCCGCGGCCCGCAGCCAGGCGCTGGTGTGGTCGCTGTTGAGGACGAGGGTCTCGGTGCGGTAGCCGGCGAGCCGCTCGACCGGGACGCTGTAGTCGCCGCAGATCAGCGTGTCGTACGCGAGGGTGTGGGCGTTCGCCTCGTTCATCGCCCAGATCGGGCCCTTGCGCCACTCGGCGATGGTGTCGGGGGTGAAGCCGAGGAAGCCGCCGAGGAAGTGCTCGACGGCCTCGTCGCGCCGGTCCTCGGCGAGCAGGACCCGGAGCGTCTTCGCGAAGTTCCACACCGGCTTGGGGAATCCGCCGACGCGGAAGAAGGGCTCGTGCAGGGCGAGCTTGGTGATCGGGGCTCCGGCGAGCGCCGCCTCGATGGCGAGGTTCGCGCCGGAGGACCCGGCGAACACCACCGCCTCGCCGCCGGCCGCCTCGATGACGGCCAGCAGGTCCTCTATCTCCCGCTCGACGGCGTACTCGGGTGCGTCACCGCTCTGGCCGCGCCCGCGGCGGTCGTAGACGTACGTCGTGCAGTGCGGCGTCAGTTCGGGCACGAGGGCGTCGAAGATCGTGTGGTCGCGGAACGACCCGTTGAGAAGCACGAGGGGCGGGCCTTCGCCCGCCTTCTCGTAGGCGATCGTCGTGCCGTCCCGGGAAACGACCTTGCGCATCTCGCACTCCTCATGCCGACCGGAGGTGCTCTCACCTCGCCGTATGTCGGCATCTTCGAGCGCGTCGCTGGATCACCGGTCGAGGACCGGTCGCGGGTGGCGGCCCGCGTCCGTCAGGACAGCCAGCCCGCCTCGGTGGCGATGCGGACGGCGTCGAGCCGGTTGCGCGCGTTCAGCTTCATCACGGTGGTCGTCAGGTAGTTGCGTACCGTGCCGATCGACAGATGCAGCTTGGCGGCGATCTCGCTGGGCTCGTCGCCCTGCGCGGCCATGCCGAGGACCTCCGTCTCGCGTTCGGACAGGGGGTTCTCGCCGATGTCCCACGCGCTCATGGCGATCTGAGGATTGATCACCCTGCGGCCCGCGGCCACCTCCCGGACCGCCTGGGCCAGACCTTCGGCCGGGGAGTCCTTGAGGAGGAACCCCGAGACGCGCGCGGCCATCGCCCTGCGCAGCAGACCCGGACGCCCGAGGCCCGTCATGATGAGGGTGCGGCAGTCCGGAAGCAGATCGTGCAGGGTCTCCGCTGCCGTGAGCCCGTCCATGTTCGGCAGGTCCACGTCCATGACGGCCACGTCCGGGCGGCACTCCAGCGCGGTCGGGACGATCAGATCGCCCCGGTCCACCACGCCGACGACCTCCAGGTCGGGCTCCAGTTCGAGCAGCGCGACCAGCGCTCCTCGCACCATGTGCATGTCCTCGGCAAGGAGAATTCTGATCACCCGATTCTCCACTTATCCCCCTTTTACCTTCCTTGAAGGTATGCAATGCGCCTTAAAATACCCGTGAACCGTCAGTTCGGGGCGCCCGAATGCACGATCGAGTACTCCGGGTCGCGTTCCGATGACAGACCGCGGTATCCGCGGGCCACCAGACGGACGTCGGCGAGCGCCTGACGCGCGATGTCGAGCACCGTCGTCAGCTCCTCCTGGGCCGGCCCCGGCGAGCGGGGGAGCAGGCGGTGGATGAGCGCGCACTTCATCGTGACCTCGGAGAGGCTCGACCCCAGCACCTGGTGCAACTCGCGCTCCACGATCAGGCGTTCGCGTGCGACCGCCATCCGCACCAGCGCGCCCCTGGCCTCGTGCAGTTCGGTGACCAGCCGGTACAGCGCGGTGAACGCGTAGACGGCCAGGCCCGCCATCAGCGACGAGTCCGTCTCGTAGACGATCTCGTACAGCGAGTCGCCCGCGGCCACCCCCACCGGGACCACGACGGCGACCGAGGCCGCGTACAACACCCACCTGAGCTTCCCGCCCAGGGAGAAGAGGAACGATCCGGCAAGGAACCCGGCCATCGACCCCCACGGCCCGTCGAGCCACAGCAGCGGCGCGTACGTGGCCGCGGCGAGGACCCCCAGGCCGACCGCCCGCGCGTACGCGGGCCAGTTCTGCGAGCGGCGCAGCGAGAGCTGCAGCTGCACCGCCACCACCACGGCGAGGCAGCCGAGGAAGGCGAGGACGGCGGGCCCCGAGGTCGTCGTGGCCGCCACGTTGATCACGGTGATGAGCGTGTAGCCGGCGAGGACCGCGAGCAGCATGGCCCGCGCCATCCGCGGGGCCCAGGGCCGGGCGGCCTTCCGCTGCTCCTCCGGCTCCGGCTCGGCCCGACGTTCCTCCCGGCGCGGGACGGCCGGGGTGCGGGCGACGACCTCGAACCAGCCGTCGTCGACCGCGCCGCCGCTCAGCTCCCCGCCGATGCCGCGCAGCCGGGTCGTCAGGTTCCCCAGCCCGCTGCCGCCGTCGGGCAGCGTGTCGAGACTCGCCTCGCCGACGCCGTCGTTGCGGATCCGCAGGAAGACCGTCCCGCCCTCGCGGCCGGCGGTGATCAGGCAGTGCTGTGCCTTGCTGTGCCGCAGCGCGTTCGTGACGGCCTCGCGCAGCACGATGGCGAGGACGGTGTCGACCTCCCGCTCCAGCGGACCGCAGGCGAGGTCGGCCTCCGCCTCGATCTGCGCGGCGGAGAGGACGGAGAGCGCGGACTCGGCCTCCGCGGCGAGGGACATGTCCCGGTAGCCGGTGGCGACGACCCGCACGTCGGCCAGGGCCTCGCCGGCGATGCCGAGCACCTCGGCGACCTCGGACCGGGCCCGGTCGGGCGCCGTCGGGAGCAGCCGGTAGCCCAGCTCGCTCTTCAGGGCGATCGCCGAGAGGCTGTAGCCGAGCAGGTCGTGCAGGTCGTGGGCGACCCTGAGACGCTCCTGGATGACGGCCATTCCGGCCAACTCGCGCCGTGTGTCGCGCAGTTCGGCGACCAGGTCGGAGAGGGAGCTGACCCCGTAGATGATGAGGCTGGCGAGCAGCGTGGCGCCGAATCCGTAGGCGGCCTTGTCGGGTCCCGCGAGGGCGACGACGGCGGCGACGATGGCCGCGACCACCCCGGCGTAGAGCGGCCAGCGGGGGCGGCCCGGGACGGTCAGGAGGACGGAGCCGGCGAGCAGTCCGGCCATGGCGCCCCAGGGCATTCCGAGCCAGACGAGCGGGAGGAAGGTGACGACGGCCTGCGCGGAGAGGGTCATCGCGCGGATGCGGGCGGGCCAGGCCCGGGGTCTGCGGGTGGAGTGCGCGTACTGCAGGGCGAGGACGGCCGCCATGCAGACGGCGAGTAACGCCAGCCTGCCGGGGCCCGGGTTCTCGTCATGGACGGCCAGTGCGGTGACGACGGTGTGCCCGGCGAGCGTTCCGAGGGTGACCTGGAGCGCCATGCGTGATGCCTGCACCCCACACGCGTCGTCCGGGTCGTCCTCGCCCTGGGGTGCGTCGAGCATCAGCGCGCGCCTCCTAGTCCGACCAGCGGTGGACGAGAGCACAGGCGACCGCCCGAGTACCCCCCTGAATACCGCCGGTGATCATACCTGGGAAGTAACGGCTTGTCATGACCAGAATTTTCACTTTTCAGGCTTCATCGACCGGGCCCGACCGCCACCAGCGGCGATGCCCTCAGCCTCCTTTTTCGGCCGTTTCCGGCGCTACAGGAACAACGGAATGGGGTTCAGATCCTCGTATGCGGTGGGGGAGTCGAGCCTCCCGAGGCGTACCGGCACGTCGAAGAGCCGGCCCGGCGCGAACCGCGCCCAGAAGTGCCGCAGACCGGGCACGACCACCTTCACGACCGGAAGCCCGAGATCCGGTCGCGTCTGGTCGAGGACGAACACCTCCAGGCCGTGAGCGCGGGCCAGCGCGCACAGGTGGTCCAGGTCGTCCCGGAGGTCCGTGCTCGGCACGTGGCCGAAGTCCCCCGGGGTCCGCGCGGGGAGCAGCGGATCCGGTGCGAGGTAGGGCTGTTCGGCGACGGTCGCCCCCCGCAGCCAGTCGAGCAGGTGCCCGGGCAGCCGCGAGGTCGCCCCGCCCGTCAGGGCGGGCAGCATCTGGCCCAGTTCGGTGACGGCGCGGGACAGCGCGACGGCCGGATCGAGGTGCGCGCCGAAGCCGAGCATGATCTCCTCGGCCGGCCCGTCGACGCGACGCGACACCGCGGCCATCACCGGAATGCCCAGGTCGGCGGTGAGGTCCAGCACCCAGAGCGTGCGGCCCAGTTCGCTGAATCGTTCCGGCAGGGCGGAGATCCACGCGTCGCCGAACGACTCCAGGTCCACCGCCGCGTGCCGCGTGCGGTTGTACCACCACAGCGCGACCGCGTCCCGCTCCACCAGCTCCAGGAACCCCTGAAGGATCGCGTCCTCCAGCGTCCCGCCCGCCGCGTTCCCGTTGGAGTCGGCGACGACCGACCCGGCCCCGTCGGCGTCGAAGTACAACTGGCTCGTCGGCAGCAGCCGGTGCCGGCCCCCGGTGAGCGACCACACGGGCGTCCACTCGATCTCGGCGTCCTCGTCGAACCGCTCCGGCACGTACTGGAACGGGATGCCCGGCGCGTTCCACCGCTCCCGCTCCCGGTACTGCCGCTCGTCGAACAGCATGCACGCGCCCGGGTGCACCGCGTCCGGCGCCAGCGCCCGGTAACTGCCCAGCACCGTCGCCTCGTCACGGAACCGCGAGGCGCTGTACCGCTCCACCGCCTCGCACAGCCCGCTGACCCGCGCGTCCAGGTCGGTCCGCCCCTTGCCGCCGCTCTGCATCCGCAGCCCGGCCCGGTACGAGGGGAGGTCCGACCCGGCGAACGCCAGGTTCGGCCCCGCCTGGTAGCAGTGCAGGAACGACGGGCTGCGCGGATCGCGCACCACCCGCTCCACGATGCCCGTGACCGGATCGGCCAGGTGCCCGAACCGCGCCCACATCTCCTCCGCCGACAGCGCCCGGTGGCCGTTGCCCGCCGCGACGCCCTTCGGCCGCGACACCGGACGCACCGGCCTGCGCGCCTGGTCGGCGACCAGGCCCGGGTCGCCGCAGTCCGCGCACTGCGGCCGGCGCTCCACGGGATGGTGACCGGCGCTCAGCGTCAGGGTGTCCAGGGACCAGACCGCGCTCTGGCTCTCGTCGCGCATGCCCGCCAGCCACTTGGCCGCCTGGAGCGCCGCCGTCTGCAGCCCCAGCTCCCGCGTCGCCGCCAGCGAGGCCTCCGGCACGCGCACCGGCCCCGCCAGACCCAGTGCGCGCCGCACCTGCCCCTCACCGCGCCGGTGGGAGCGGAGCCGCACCGCGAGGCAGGACCAGCAGGGACCTGAACCCGGCTGGAAGACGGGACCGATGCAGAGCTGCGCCCCGTAGGGCTTGGCCGGCAGCCACGGCCGGCCGTCCGCGATCCGGGCGGCGTTGAAGGCGGCCAGCTCCGGGTCGAGGTAGTCGTCGCACACGACCAGGGTGAAGGGGGCGTCCGGGCCGCACGTGAGGCCCGCCGCGCGGCAGGCGCGCTCGGCGGCCTCCGCGTCGGCGCCGCCGACCGCCACGACGGTCACCTCGGCGTCACCGGGACCGCCGACTCCGGCGAGGTCCCAGTAGGCACCGGCCGCCGCGTCCTGCGGGCCCGAGTGGTAGCCGACGAGGCCCGCGGAGGCGAGCCGGCCGAGCATGCCGTCCAGCTGCTCGGCGGGGATGTCCACAGCGGCCCGCAGTTCGGGGAGGGTCAGCGAGCCGTCGAGAAGGGGGGCCATCTTCTGGATGGCGGTGCCCGAGAGGGCCGTGGTGCCTCGCGGGGAGACGAGGTAGACCGCCTCGCCGGGGACGATCTCGGCGCGGAAGTGGCGCCGGAAACCTATCCGCTCGTCAGCGCGCACGGTGCGCCGCTCTATCGCGCCGCGTCGACGGGCAGGGAGTAACACCACGGGGCCGGGTTCTCCCCGTCGGAGGGGGAGCCGTCGAGGTTCTCGATGATCAGGTCGTCGAAGCCGGGAGTGGTCTGCATGACGTCGCCTCTCTCTTCCGCCTGCCGCAGCCGGTTGGTCGCTGCGGTGCCCGAAGTCAACAGCGACCCCGGCGAGGGCCGCCATGCGCCGATTCATGTTCCCCATGTGAATTCTTCATACGGGAGAGATGTGCAGCTCAGTGGGCAACTCCCGGCGCTCTCGGCATGCTGGAGACCGAGATCGATAGGTGCGATGCCTGGAGGAACGCAATGTCCGAAGGTCCTACAAGGTTCGACCCCGTCAACGCCGGTCAGCAGCCCGGACCGCTGAGCATCGGACTGCTCGGCTCGCTGTCCCTGCATCTCGACCGGACGCCCGTGACGGCCAGCGCCCCCAAGCAGCGTCAGGTGCTCGCGCTCCTCGCGCTGAACGCCGGCCGGGTCGTGACCGTTCCGGCGCTCATCGAGGAGCTCTGGGGCGACCGTCCCCCGCGCAGCCACGCCACCACCCTGCAGACGTACGTCCTCCAGCTGCGCAACGCGCTGGCGGCCGCCGACTCCGACCGGCCCGGCGTGCGCCAGATACTCGGCACCTGCCACAGCGGCTACCTCCTGGAGGACGGCGCCTGTACGACGGACGTCGAGGTCTTCGAGCGCCACGTCCGCTCCGGCCGCAACGCCTCCGAGGCGGGCGACCACCGGCGTGCCTCCGAAGAGCTGCGCCAGGCGCTGCAGTTGTGGCGGGGACCCGCGCTGGTCGACGTCCGCAAGGGCAGCGTCCTGGAGATCGAGGCGGTGTCCCTGGAGGAGAGCCGGCTCGGCGCCCTCGAACGGCGCATCGAGTCCGACCTCGCCCTCGGCCGCCACGCCGACCTCCTCGGCGAGCTGACCCGCGTCGTCGCACGGAACCCCATGAACGAGAACCTGTGCGCCTACCTGATGATCGCCCTCTACCGGGCCGGTCGCGTCGGGCGCTCCCTGGAGGCGTTCCACCGCCTCCGTTCCGTGCTCAACCACGAGCTGGGCGTCGAGCCCTGCCCCCGGCTCCAGGGCCTGCAGACGGCCATCCTCTCCGGGGACCCGACCCTGGACGTCTGGTCCGTCTCCTGGTCCCCCGAGGAGTTCGCCGCCAACCGCCTCGCCCGCGCCTCCTGATCCCGCGCCGGGACCACCGTCCCGCCGCGGGAGCCGTCACCGACGGCGCACGGCTCCTGGCGGGAGGCGGGCGGACGGCCGGCCACCGGCCCCGGACCGGCACACCCCTCCGGTCCGTCCTCCCCGGGTCCGACCCCCGGGCCCTCCCCGCCAGCCCGTCCCCGCTCCTGCCCGCCCGGCCGACCCCCGGGTCCTCCCCGCCCGCCCGGCCGACCCCCGGTCCTGCCCGCCCGGCCGACCCCCGGGCCCTCCCCGCCCGGCCGTCCGACCCCCGGTCCTGCCCGCCCGGCCGCCCCCCCCGGGTCCTCCCCGCCCGGCCGTCCCCGGTCCTCCCCGCCCGGTCCCCGACGGCCCGACCAGCCGAGCCCCGGTCCGCCGGTCCGGCCCACCGGCCCCCGGTCCGCTCAGCCCTCGACCGTGATCTCCCGCTTCAGGATCTTGCCGGTCGGCCCCTTCGGCAGGCCCGGCACCAGCCGGACGATCCGCGGGTACTTGTACGGGGCCACCCGGTCCTTCACGAACGCGCGCAGCTCGTCCGCCGTGACCTCGGCGCCCGGCTTCAGGGTCACGACGGCCGCGACCTCCTCGCCGTGCACCTCGTGCGGGACGCCCACCACGGCGGCCTCGGCGACGGCCGGGTGCGCGTAGAGGACCTCCTCGATCTCGCGCGGGTAGACGTTGTACCCGCCGCGGATCACCAGGTCCTTCTTGCGGTCCACGATGAAGTAGAAGCCGTCCTCGTCGCGCCGGGCGAGGTCGCCGGTGCGGAACCAGCCGTCGGTGAAGGCGGCAGCGTCGGCCTCCGGACGGTTCCAGTACCCCGCCATGACGTTCGGTCCCCGGACGGCGATCTCACCGACGTCGCCCTCCGCGACCTCCTTGCCCTCGTCGTCGACCAGCCGCACCGACACGCCCTCGACGGGGGTGCCGATCGACCCCGGCTTGCGGGGCCCGTCGAGCGCGCCGAAGGTGACCACCGGAGCCGTCTCGGACAGGCCGTACCCCTCGACCACCGGACAGCCGAAGGCGGACTCGAAGCGGTACAGCACCTCCACCGGCATCGCCGAACCGCCGGTGACGCAGAGCCGCAGCCCCTCCTCGCCCGTCAGCCCGGTCGACCCGGCCGCCTCGGCGGCGGCGAGCAGGCCGAGGAACATGGTGGGCACCCCCTCCATCACCGTGACCCGGTCCCGGGCGAGGATCTCCAGCGCCTTCGCGGCGTCGAAGCGCGGCAGCAGCGTGATCTCGGCGCCGGTGAGGACCGCCGCGTTGAGACCGCAGGTCTGGCCGAAGACGTGGAAGAACGGCAGGCCGCCGAAGACCGTGTCCGCCGCCGACACCCCCAGCACCCGGGCCACCGTCGCGGTGTTGGAGCCCAGGTTGCCGTGGGTGAGCCGGGCGCCCTTGGGCCGGCCGGTGGTGCCCGACGTGTAGAGGAGGACGGCGAGGTCGTCGTCCGACCGTTCCACGACCCCGGCGAGCGGCTCGGCCCCGGCGAGCGCGGCGGCGAAGCCCGGGTCCGTCACGTCGACGCACGCGATGCCCAGCTCGTCCGCCGCCGCGCCGGCCTCGGCCATGGCCGCGCCCCAGGCCAGGATCAGCCGGACGCCGCAGTCGCCGGCGCCGTAGCCGATCTCCCCGGACTTCAGCAGCGGGTTCATCG
This sequence comes from Streptomyces sp. NPDC104202, assembly GCF_055584185.1. Taxonomy (NCBI): domain Bacteria; kingdom Bacillati; phylum Actinomycetota; class Actinomycetes; order Kitasatosporales; family Streptomycetaceae; genus Streptomyces; species Streptomyces sp. NPDC104202. Next base: position 75,049 of record NZ_JBVJMN010000032.1, read on the forward strand.
GCACCGCGACCGCCCCGGCCCGCAGCACGCCGTAGTAGGCGACCGCGAAGTGCGGGATGTTCGGCAGCAGGATCGCCACCCGGTCGCCCGGCCCGACCCCGCGCGCGGCCAGCCAGCCGGCGACCAGCGCGCTCCGCTCGTCCAGCGCCCGGTAGTCGAGCACCTGGTCGTCCAGCCGGATCGCCGTGCCGTCCGGCCGCGCCGCCGCGGTACGGGCCAGGTTCTGCGCCAGATTGGTCACCGTCGACCTCTTTCCGATGGTTCGTGCGTGCTCCGGGCAGGCTATCCGCCGCCCGCGGCGCGATCGGACAGGCGGTCGACGGCGTTGCCACCAGCCGTTCGCGAGCCGGGCCTGCGATCCTCGTCCCCCACGGAGACGGCGCGACCGGGAAGGTGACCGGTGGAGGCCCTGATCGTTGCCCGGTCGTCAACGAATACAGCTGGAGGTGTGCGGTGGGCGGACAGTCGACGAGCATGACCAGGGACCTGCTCCTGGGCGAGGCCGAGGACGTACGGAGAGCGGCCGAGGCGCTGGAGGAAGGCGCCGCCGTGGCCCACGGCTTCGGCAACCTCTACGCCCTGACGGCCCGGCCCGACCGGGAGACCGTCGCCCGCGTGAACCGGATGAAGGGCCGCCCGGCCGACCAGGTCGGCAGCGTCACCACCGTCCGCGAGCGCGTCGGCTCCGTCTTCGACTGGACACGGCTCCCCTCCGAGCTGCCGCGCCGGCAGATCGAGGACCTCGTCGACGAGCTGCTCCACCTCGGCCCGTTCGGCTTCCGGGGCCCCGCCGCCGCGCACGTACCGTCCCATCTGACGGCGGAGCGCCAAGGCGTCGACACCGTGCAGCTGATCCTCCCCGGCCACCGCTGCCCGTCCCACGCCTTCCTCGCCGAGGCGATGGAGCTCACCGGCACCCGGTTCCTCGCCGTCACCTCGGCCAACCGCTCACACCTGCTGACCGGCGCGGAACACGAACCGGCGCACTGGCGCGCCGAGGGCGTGCTCGCGGACTTCGGCCACGAGCCGGAGGTCCGCGTCCTCGCCCACGCCGACGAGGCCGCCGCCCGTCGCCGCCACCCGCACCACGCGACGACCTCGACGACGGTCCTCTCCTTCCACCACACCCCCGGCCACGGCCGCTCGGGCATGCCCGCGCTCACCCTCGAACGGCACGGCTCCCTCTCCGTCGACCACACCCGGTCCGTCGCGGCGAACCACGGCTTCACCCTCGTCGTCGCCCCCGGCGCCGCCCACCGCCTCCCCGCCCGCATCTACGCGGACTGACGGCACGGCCGGTCACCGGGGCCCGTGCCCGCGGCCGCGCGGACGGACCCCGCGCCCCCACGCCCCGGGTGACGGCGCGTCCCCCCGGCCCCAGCCTCCCGGCGTCGGTCCGCCGGCTTCCTGACAGACCCTCACCCCGGCAGCCGACCCCGCGCCGGGGGCGGTCCGCTGCTGTCCCGTACGACGAGCTCAGGCGGCAGGGTCAGGCGTCGGGGCGACGGAGCGGGCCCGCCGACGGCGTCCAGGAGCAGCGTCACGGCGCGGCGGGCCATCAGGGCGTGCGGCAGGACGACGCTGGTCAGGGCCGGTGAGGACGAGGGACCGGCGGGGCAGTCGTCGTAGGCGACCACGGAGAGGTCCTCGGGCACGGAGCGTCCCGCCGCCCTGGCGGCCTCCAGGGCGGCCGTCGCGAGGACGTCGCGGGTGGCGAAGAGCGCCGTGGCGCGGGGGTGCGCGGCCAGGGCCTCGCGCGCCGCGTCGAACGCGCCCCGGAAGGAGGGCTCGTGGACGAGGTGCACGGCGCCGTCGGGCACCGTCCCTCCCGTCTGCGCGAACGCCGCCCGGAAGCCCTCCACCCGCCGTGCGTGCGTCGGGCCCGCGAGGACCACCACGTGGTCGTGGCCCAGCTCGCGGAGGTGACGGCCCGCCAGCCGGCCGCCCCGCTCGTAGTCCACGGTCACCACGGGGAAACGCTCGGGCGCGTCGGTCTCCCACGCGCACAGGGCCACCGGGAACCTTGCGTCGGCCAGCAGCGGCAGGTGGTCGAGGAGGTCCTGGTCGCCCGCGATGAGCAGGGCGTCCACGGAGCGGCTGGTGAGCCCGGCGAGGTGGCGGCGGGCGCGTTCGCCGTCCTGGCGCGTGGTGCAGAGGAGCAGGTGCACGCCGTGCTCCTCCAGCGCGTCCTCCACCTCCTCCACCAGTTGCGCGTAGAACGCGGTCCCCACGGTGGGGACGAAGAGACCCACGGTGCGCGTGGTGCCGGTGGCCAGGGACCGGGCCACGAAGTTGGGCACGTAGCCGAGGTCGTCGATCGCGGCCCGCACGCGCGCCGCGGTCTCCGGGCGCACACCGACCCGGCCGGTGACGACGTTGGAAACCGTCTGTTTCGTGACGCCGGCCCGCCGGGCCACGTCCTGCATCGTCACCATGGAGAACCTCATCCGACCGGTCGAAGCCGAGGTCGGAACGGTAGTACCGCTCCGGGGCCGGGTCAACGTGCCCTCTCCGCGGGCTCCTTGCGTCTGCGCCCGACGCGTGCGATTCCGTTGGATTCTGCGGAGAACTTTCCGCAAGGGCCTTGTTTTACCGGTCAAAGGAGCCGTACGTTCCCTCTGTCGGCAGGGCCCGTGACCCGGACCGCCGCCGACGTCCCGGCCCCCTCGGGACGCACCGCCCGGCCGCCCCGGCCCGCCCCGGTCCCTCCCCGGATCCGCCCCCGGAACCCGGCTCCGGACCTTCCGCACCCGGACGCGACCGCCCGACAGCCGTCCCGTCGCACCACCCGGCACCACCCCGGCTCGCCCCCGGACGAGCCCGCACGGTCAGACACCACCCCGGCTCGCCCCGCAGCCCCTCCCCGCACCACCCGGCACCACCCGGCCCGGCCCGGAAGCGTCTCCCGCACGACCCCGGCACCCCCCGGCTCCCTCGGGAGGAGCCCTCGCGACCCCCGGAAGCAAACGAGTTCCGACCCCCGAAAGCAACCGAGTTCCGACCCCGGCAGCACCCGGGTTCCGACCCCCGAAAGCACCCGAGTTCCGACCCCGGCAGCACCCGGGTCCCGCCGTATCCCCACCCCTGATGCCCACCCCCCCCCGCACAGCCGCGCCACTCCCTCCCCGGAGGGCGGGCGCACCCACGACCTCCCGGTGCCCGTCGGATTCCCCCGTGTCCCACGCCGCGGGTACCGGGACCCCGGCGACATCGGCGCGGCCCACCCGGGCCGGTACGGCCGAGGCCCGCTCCAGGGCCCCGCCCCGCCGACGAGCCGCCCCCACGGACGTCGGCGCCCGCGCGCCGCGCCCCCACGGACGCCGGCGCCGCGTGCGCGGCATCCCCCCACCCCACGAGGAGTACCCGTGTCAGCTCCCAGACGAAGGCTGGTCGGGGCGCTCGTCGCCCTGACCGCCGCCGCGGTCGGCGGCAGCGCACTGATCCCGGTGACCGCGGCGGCGGCGCCGGAGGCCGCCACCTACACCGTCACCGTCGGCGCGAAGGGGTCGTGGACCCACCCGACCGACACCCCGGCCGCGCCGTACATCGACAAGGACGGCACCTTCTACTTCCAGCAGTCCCACGCCCTCTACGGCGCGAACGACCCGCGCAAGTGGGAGTTCTACACGGGCTCGAACCTCGACACCGCGACCCGCTCGGCCGCGATCAGCGACGCCGTGAACCCGGCCAACGCCAAGGACAGGAACAACGACACCACCTGGCGCTGCAACAACAGCCCCACGGGGCTGGAGTCGTCGTACGCGCCGGCCGGGTCGGGCTACGCCCACCGGAACTACTGCGACCTGGCCGGCCTCTGGGTCGACCCGGACACCGGTGACTGGTACGGCCTCGTGCACAACGAGTTCACCCCGCAGCCCTTCGGCGACGGCCTCCACTTCGACGCCATCGACTACGCCGTCTCCAAGGACCAGGGCCGCACCTGGTCCGTCAAGGACCACGTCATCACCTCCCCGTACAGCACCACCCGGGGCGACACCGCGGCCTTCCCGCAGCAGACGTACGACTACGGCGACGGCGACCAGCGCCTCTTCGTGGACACCGCGTCGGGCTACTTCTACGCCTTCTACGGCTCGCGGATCGTGAACAAGGGCGGCGGCTGGGGGGCCTTCTACAGCCACGTGGCCCGCGCGCCGATCGCCGACAAGATGGCACCGGGCTCCTGGCAGAAGTGGTACGGCGGCAGCTGGTCGCAGCCCGGAAAGGGCGGCAAGGAGAGCAACATGGTGCCCGTCGGCGCCGCCGGCGGCACCGGGTACACGCCGACGAACAAGGAGTACAGCCCCTCCTCCCCCGGCAGCATCAGCCAGCAGGTCGCCGCGGGCACCATGCCGGCGACGTCCCCCCTGTTCGTCATGGACATCACCTACAACGCGTACCTCGGGCTCTACATCGGCGAGCCGCAGGCCGTCGACCAGAGCGGCAACGCGTCCCAGGAGCTCTACGCCACCGACGACCTGACCCGGCAGAAGTGGTTCCGTCTCGGTGACACCGGCAGCCACAGGAACGCCTCGTGGTACCGCTGGTTCCTCGACAGCGCGAACAAGACGAGCTCCGGCATCGTCGGCAAGGACTTCCGCTCCTACTGCTCCTTCGGCTGCTCGGGCGGCGCCTCCGCCGAGTACGTGAACCTCACCGTCAACACCTCCGCCCCCGCCGTGCCGGTCGACACCGGCACCTCCTACCGGATCTCCGGTGCCGGAGGCCGCGTCCTCGCCCAGGTCGCGGGCGGCTCCGCCACCACCTCCACCGCCGCCGCCACCGGCTCGGCCCTGGAGTCGTGGATCTTCACGTCCAACGGCGACGGCTCCCACCGCATCGCCAACGCTTCCACGGGCCGGCTGCTCGGCGTCGACTCCACCTCCGACGCCGGACGCGCCTGGGGCGCCAAGCCCACCGTCACCGCCGCCCCCGCCGGCGGTCCCACCGTCGGCCAGCAGTGGTGGGTCATCCCCGGCACCTCCGCCGCCGATGACACCCCCACCGGCACCTACCGCCTGGTCAACCGCTACAGCGGACTCGTGATCGGGCTGTCGGGCACGGCGGGCCGGCTCACCGAGACCACCCCCACCCGCACCTGGACCAACACCACCGGCAACGGCGTCGGCGGCACCCGCACCGCGGCCGAGCAGGTCCTGACCCTCACCCCGACCGGGACGGCGCCCTCGAACCTCGACGGCGTCCACACCCTCGTCGCCGGCGGCAAGGCGCTCGACGACCCCGACCACAGCACCACGGCCGGCACCCAGCTCATCACCTGGACGCCCAGCGGGGGCGCCAACCAGAACTGGCGCTTCACCCGGCAGTCCGACGGCTCCTACGTGATCGCCAACGTCGAGTCCGGCCTCTGCGCCGACGTCGAAGGCGCCTCCACCGCCGCCGGCGCCAGGATCGTCCAGTGGACCTGCACCGGTGGCCCCAACCAGCGCTGGAACGTCACCCGTCAGGCCGACGGCACCTACGAGGCCGCCTCCGTCCGCAGCTCCCTCCTCCTCACCACCGCCTCCACCGCCAACGGCGCCCTCGTCACCCAGCAGCCCGACACCGACTCCCCCCTCCAGCGGTGGTCCGTCAACTGACCACCCCCGCCCGACGCCACGCGCCCGCCCCCGCCCTCCCGGCGGGGGCGGGCCCGCCGCGTTCCCGGCGGACGACGGAGCACGGGGCCACTCCGCGTCGACGCCGGACCCGCGGACGGGGGCCTCCCGTCCACGGTCCGCGCCCCGTCCGGCCCGAAGGCCGGCGCCACGACCGAGGGGACCCGGTCAACCACGGGCGATCGGGCCGGACGTCCCGACGCCGGCCGTAGCCCGGTCGTGCGCGGGGCCGGGCGGGTGTGACGCGGTCGAGTGTGGTGGCCGGGCTCATGCCGACACGGATGATCCGGACACCGTCGCGCCTTCCACCCGAATGCCGCCGTGCCCCCTCGGCTCCCGCGCCGCCGGTCCGCCCCGGCGCGCCCCCGCCGCCCCCACCCGCCACCGGCCCCACCCGGACGCCCCCCGACACCTCCCGGCCCCACCCGGACGTCCGCCCGCACCGCCACTCTGACCAGCAAAAAGGACCCTCCCGAAGGAGGGTCCTCGTCGTGCGCCCCCGGCAGGACTCGAACCTGCGGCCAAGTGCTTAGAAGGCACTGGGTGGGTGGGGCATAGGGCGGCTCTGACCTGCGCGGATGTGGCCGGTAGCCGGGCGCCGCCGAAAACTTCGGGCGTTTTCGGGACGGCTGGACTGTCGGTGGCTCCGGATAGCGTGCGGCGCATGGGAGCGAAGACGGCGCTACTGGCGTACGCGGACGGAGATGTGGCCTCGGTGCTGAAGGCGGTTGGTGAGCCGACAGCCGAGGACACGGCGGCGCTGATCGCCCGAGTCTTTCCGGGCTGTCGTGCGGACCCGACGGAGGGTGAGGCCCTGGGAGAGGCGACGTACCCGCCGGACGGCCTCACGTACGCGGCGAGCTTCCCGGGCGTGGACCTGGTCTGCGATCGGCGTCTGATGTTCGACCGCCCGTCGGAGCTTCCGACGCACCTCCTGGAAGCGGCAGCAGGACGCTCCGTCATCCTGCACGCGATGCACAGCGTCTCGGACTGGGTCGCCTTCGCGGTGTGGGAAGACGGCCGTCTGGTCCGCTCACTGAGCCTCTCCCCGAACGGCGGCATCGCGGAGAACATCGGCGACCCGTTCCCCTTCGAGGCGCCCTATTGGGCGGGTGACCGTCCCGTGGAGTTCGACCCGGACTGGGACGAGGCGCCGTACGCGCTGCCCTTCCACCCTCTGGAACTGGGCAACGAAGCCCTGCGCGCCTTCTTCGGCTTCCTCCTGGAAGGCCGGCCCTTGCCCGAGGACGTCGACCCGGATGAGGTCCCACTGCTCGGTTTCCGCCTGTTCGCCGACAGCAATGAGCCGAGCAGCTGACACCGCCCAGACGATGGCATCCGTCTGAGATAGGTTGACGATTCACGTCTGCAAGGGGGTGCGACGGTGGCCGGTCTTGCTCCGGACGTCAAATTCATCGCGGAGGGAATGATCCGCGGGTCCATGGGGCTTCTCGACACGATGCGGGGAGCACGTGACACGGCCATTGCCGTCGGCCACGAACTGGCGCGACAACAGGGGATGGCAGGGGACGACGAGGCGGGGCGAGCATTTGCCAAGGTGTACGTCTCGGCAGCCACCGCGACGCTCGACAAGATGGGCTTCAGCTCCTACGTCCTTGGCGAGACGAGCAAGGGGCTGATGCGCAACGCCCGCGAGTTCATGGCCGAGGAGAGCCGACAGGTCTCGGCCTTCCTGGGCCGGCAGGCCGACCTCACGGCGGGAATGGGCGACCCCGGCGCCGACTGCACCGAGAACTACCTCGGGCTGGGCCAGGAGCTCCCCGAGGTGGTGGGGGAGACCGCCTGGTACGAGCAGTACGCCCCCGGCGGGGGCAGTGACCGCTTCCGTGGCTCGCCGGAGAAGATCCGGGACGTCGCCGGCTCCTGGCGTCACGCCGGGGTGCTCATGCAGCGTTTCCTCGAGGACGCCCAGACCTACGCCCTCATGGCGAGCAAGGCACACTCCGGCGAGGCCGCCGATGCCTTCCAGACGTACGTCAAGCACAGCGTCGGCCTCACCTGTCCTCCCGCGAAGGCGGAGGAAGGTGAGCCTCTGGTGACGAACCTCGTCGCCGCCTGCACGCAGATAGCCAAGGCATGCGACCGGTACGCCGAGCACGTGGAGGCCGCCAAGGCGAAGATCGCCGAGCGCAAACTGGACTTCTTCGCGGTCGACATGCCCTGGGACCAGCCGATGTTCGGGGGCAACGGATACGACGGCGGACTGCTCGACGCTGTGCTCGGGGACTCCTGGATCCGGGACCTCGGCTCCGTGGGCCACGCACTGGACTCGTCAGCCGCACGCATCAAGCTCCCCGCCGCCGATCCGCCGGCGGCACCCGCCATCCCCGGACTCCCGTTCCTGCCGCCCCTCATCCCCGCGCCGATTCCCGTACCCGTCCCGGTCGTCCTCGCGTCGTACACCGGGCAGGTGCCGGCCCTGGCTCCGATGATCAACCCTGTCGACCCGGGTATCTCCTTCGTCGACCCGATTCCGCCGGTTCCTGGGACGACCCGCCTCCTCACTGCGGCAGAGCAGCAGCAGTTCCGCGCGTGGACGCATACCCTCCGACCCGGCGGCCTGGCCGGCGGCGGTGGCCCGGCGGCCCCGGACAACGCCTACCAGCTCCGCGTGGCCGGCTACCCCGAGCGGGAGGTGCCGTTGCTCGGGAGCAAGCGCGGACTGATGGTGGACGGCATACGCCCCCTCGATGGCCACCTCGTCGAGGCGAAGCACGTACGGGACCCGGACTGCACGAAGAAGAGCTTCCGCACCCTCGACCGGGTCGAGGAGACCCTGACGAAGCCTGTCAAGATCAACAATCAGGGGAAGATCTCATGGGACCCGGTCGTCGACTCCATGTACGCGGGTGACGAGAAGGAGCTCGTCCGCTACAAGCAGGCCATGGCCAACCCCGCCAACAGCGAGATCAGGGGCCTGGAGATCGTGACGAACGGCAGGGACAACGCCGTCTACTGGCAGTCCATGATGGCGATGACGGGCACGCCCGGCTCGACGCGGTACGTCCCCTGAGAACAAGGAAGACCATGGCCACGGAACGGAACATCCGGACGAACTTCGCCTTCTATCCCCCCGAGGAGGACGGCGGAGCCTGGCGCGCCACGCTGGACTCCCTGGAGCGGGCGCTGCGAGGGTCCTTCCCCGACCCCACCATCGGCCACCGGAGGTCCGGCGTCCACGAGATGACCGTGTTGGACTTCGAGATCGAGCTGGCGCCGGACGTGTGGCTGGACGGCACCGCGGCCATCACCGAGCCCGACTACGCCTACATCACCCTCACCGATGTGACGGCGGACGAAGCCGGCGCCTTCGCCGTCTGGCTGCGCGATTCCTTCGCTCCGGCGCCCAACCTCGTGCGCTTCGCCAGCAGCCTCGCCATGGCGAACGGCGAGGACACCCCCTCGCCGCTACCGAGCCGAGGGAGCCGAGAAGCCATCAGCGACCTGCTGCGCCGGCACCTCGACGCATTCGACTACTGACCCGCGACCGCCAAGCGGCTGCCGAGTGTGTGACCCTGCTTCCCGTCGCTCTGATCGGCCGCCGGAACGGAGGACCGCGGTTTCACAGCCCCGGATACCTCCCGCCGAGCCCAGGAGCAGGCTGGGCTCGAAGCGGCGGCCCGACGGGTGCAACGCCGGCCGCTCTACCTCTGCCCGGACGGGACGTGTGCTGACACTGTCGGCGGGTGGCCGGAGCGCGCGCATCTCGTCGGGCCCGTGCTGCCCGCCAGGCATCGGTGATGCAGCCCTCTTCCATGTCCCACCAGCCCTGGGCTACGCCGTGATCGAAGAGCCGCTGGATCTTCGCGAGGTTCACCTCCGGCGGCACATCGAGAGCGACCATGCCGAACCGCTCGATCCCCCCTCCCAGTTCCGCGAAGGCGTTCAGAACGCTTTGCCGCGCCATGCCAGATCCCTTGTCACGCAGCACGATCAGCCGGAGCGTGTAGTTCTGCGGCACGGCGGCTGGGTTCGCTGTTGCCTCGCGTTGCCCGAGCGGGGAACGATCGGCAGTGACGTAGGTACGGCCGACCCGAAGCCTCGGGAGACCGCCTGATCTCCTGGTGTGCCGCCTCTCCTCTTCTGCGGCCCGGAGAAGGATCCAGTTCGCCCGAGGCAGACGAGGAAGGGCGCGAAAGGACTGGTCACGGCCCTGGGGGCTATGTCAACGTGGACGACCGCCCGAGCCCTCGACCCCGTGGAGGTGTCCCTGTACCCCCACCACGAACGGGGAGACCTTCCGGTCGCCTGGCAGATGTCTGCCCGGTCGCATCCCGGCAGCGCTCTGCCGGAGTGGAACGTGTACGTCACCGCCGACGTCCCCCACGAGGCGCTGACCGACTTCCTTCTCGCGCTCGACGTCCGCGCGGAACCTACCTTCTCCCTCGCGACCACGTCCTCGCCGGGATCGACCGCATGCCCACCGTCGCCGTCCTCGACCGCCTCTGCGCCCTCGACGAGGCGCCGTGGGCCGACATGAGCGGCCGGCCGCTCGACTCCCGGGGCCTCGCGAAGATGCTGGGTGAGTACATGACCGGCGACAACGTCCCGGTCAAGGCCCGCAACATCAAGACCGCCGGATCGGTGCTCAAGGGGTACTACGCGGCCGATCTCCAGGACGCCTGGGACCGGTACTGCCCCCCTCCCCTCCAGAAGTCCGCTACCTCCGCTACCGCGCAGGTCAGCGGGCCGGAAACGGTAGCGGAAGACCTCTTCACCGCCGCTACCTAGCCGCTACCCCGCTACCGGCCCCACGCCCCCACGGGCGGGGGCCGGTAGCGGACCGGCGGGGCCAGGCCCCCGCCGGAGATCGAGGTGATCCTCAGGTGGGTGCAGCGGCAGTCCCTCTCCATGGCGGCCTGGGAAGACGAGAACACGGTGGAGGCGGTGCTGCGAGTAGCCGCGACGAAGCTGGACGGGACTCCCGTGGCCGCCAGTTCGGCGCGACGGACCAAGCGGGTCCTGAACGTCCTCTTCGAGCACGCCATCAAGAAGAAGGTGCTTAAGGAGAACCCGCTCCCGAAGGGCAAGGGAAGCAGCTCCACCGCGGCGAAGACCTCCTCCGCCGTCGACAAGCGCTCGCTGCTCAACCAGGACCAGGCCGCCAAGCTGCTTGGCTGGGTCTACGGCCGGCCGAGGGGCGGCCAGCGGCTGCACACCTTCTTCGCCGCGATGTACTACGCCGCCGCCCGACCCGAGGAGGTCGTCGCGATCGACGTCGGAGATGTCCGTCTGCCCGCCGCGGACGCCGAGGACCAGTGGGGCGAACTGTTGCTCCACACCGCCCACCCCGAGGTCGGCAAGCAGTGGACGAACACGGGGGAGGTGCGCGAGCAGCGCGGACTGAAGGGGAGGGCTGCCGACGACACGCGGACGGTGCCATGCCGTCCCGCCCTGACGCGGATCCTCCGGGCCCACATCGAGAGAGAGGGGGCTGAAGCCGGGAGAGCTCCTGATGCAGGGGGAGAGGGGTGGGGACCTTGCAGGGTCCGTGATCCGCCGCGCGTGGCGGCGGGCCCGGAAGGAGGTGCTGACCCCGTACGAGTTCGGCTCGCCGCTCGGGCGGCGCGTTTACGACCTTCGGCACACCTGTCTGACGAACTGGCTGAACGCCGGAGTGCCGACCGCGACCGTGGCGGAGTGGGCGGGCAACAGCGTGCCCGTGCTGCTCGCCACATACGCCCGCTGCATCGACGGGCAGCTCGATGATCTGAAGCAGCGGATCGAGGAGGCGGGGGAGCTGCCCGACCCCGCCTCGGCGAGGGGGTGAAACGCCACCGCGTATTCACCGCAGCCACCCGCAGAAACGCCGGATCAGCCGGAGCCAGCCGGACACGTCGCCTGCCTGCCAGGAGGCGTGTCCGGTCCGGGACCGCGCCCCTGCAAACGGCGATGACCAGCCAAAAGGACCCTCCCGAAGGAGGGTCCTCGTCGTGCGCCCCCGGCAGGACTCGAACCTGCGGCCAAGTGCTTAGAAGGCACCTGCTCTATCCACTGAGCTACGGGGGCCGGGTGGTGGCTGGGCGGCCGGGAGCCCGCCGGAGGTGGGCTGTGGCCTGCCGGGACAAGGATAGGGCTCCGATCGCCTTGGCCCGGTTGCTTCACCTGCGTGGCACGATGTGGAGGTTCGGTGAAGCGGAACGATAATCGCAGGCAGGTGCGATTCGCGCAGCGCTTTTTTCGCCAAGGGGGACGGGTGTTGTGCACTCGTTATGCCCGGACTTCCGGTCGCCGCCCCTCTCTTCGGCGCGCAGGGCCGCAATAGGCTTCAAAAACACTCATAAATTGGGCATTCTTCGCATGTGGTGACCTTGGACGAACGGCCTCAGCTGATCGACGCACTCTCCGCCCTGCGCGACCGTGTCGCCGCCGTGCGTCTTCCCCTCCCTCTGCCGGACACCCCGCGGGCCCGCCAGACACGTGCCGAGCTGCTCGCCCAGCTCGACGACTATCTGGTCCCCCGGCTGAAGGATCCCGACGCGCCGCTCCTCGCGGTGGTCGGCGGCTCGACGGGAGCGGGGAAGTCGACCCTGGTCAACTCCCTTGTCGGGCGGCGGGTCAGCGAGTCGGGGGTGCTCAGACCCACGACGCGGACGCCGGTGCTCGTCTGCCATCCGGAGGACCACCACTGGTTCGCCGGCATGCGGGTCCTGCCGCAGCTGACGCGGGTCTGGCTGCCGCAGGCCGACGAGGACCACCCGGCCGAGGAGGGCCCGCCGGAGGAGAACGCCCTCCGGGTGGAGACGGCGTCCTCGCTGCCCCGCGGTCTCGCGCTGCTCGACGCCCCCGACATCGACTCCCTCGTCGTCGAGAACAGGCTGCTGGCCGCCGAGTTGATCTGCGCCGCCGACATCTGGGTGATGGTGACGACGGCCTCGCGGTACGCCGACGCCGTGCCCTGGCACCTGCTCCGGACCGCCAAGGAGTACGACGCCACCCTCGTCACCGTCCTCGACCGGGTCCCGCACCAGGTCATCGGGGAGGTCTCCCGGCAGTACGAGGCGCTGCTCGACAAGGCGGGGCTCGGGGACGTGCCCCGCTTCACCATCCCCGAGCTCCCCGAGTCGGCGGGCGGCGGGAGCGGACTGCTCCCCGACAGCGCCGTCGCCGCCCTGCGCGGCTGGCTGGCCCACCGCGCCGAGGACCCGGCGGCCCGGCAGCAGGCCGCCGACCGGACCGCGTCCGGCGTCATCGACTCCCTCGACGCCCGGCTCCCCGAACTGGCGGGCGCGGTCGCCGCGCAGTACGCCGCCGCCGTCCGGCTCGGCGGCGTCGTCGAGCGCGCGTACGGGGAGGAGGCCAAGCGGGTGCGGCAGCAGCTCGGGCGCGGCACCGTCCTCGCCGGCGACGCCCGCACCCGCTGGCGCGGCTATCCCCGCGACAGCACCGCCGAGGAACTCCTCGACGCCCTCGCCGAGTCCCTCGCCGCGCTCCTGCACTGCGCCGTCTCGGCGGCCGAGGAGCGCGTCCGGGACACCTGGCGCCGCGAGCCCGCCTCCGCGGCCCTGGGCCCGCACCGCGCGGGCGGCGACCGGGAGGCGGCGGAGCGGATCGGCGTGGAGGTGCGGCGCTGGCGGCGCGTCCTGGAGGAGCTGGCCGAGGAGGAGGTGCGCGACGTCGAGCGCCCCTCCGGCCCGCGGGCGGCCCGCGCCGCCCTGCCGGAGGCCGACACCGTCGCCGCGCTGCTCGCCGCCTCCCTCCTCGGCGGCCGCCGCACCCGCTCCGCCGGCGAGCGCCTCGCCGAACTCCTCGGCGCCCAGGTCGCCCTGCGGCTGCGCGACAAGGGCGGCGAACTGGTCCTCACCCATGTCGACCGCGTCCTGCACGCCGAGCGCGACCGGCGCCTCGCCCCGCTCGAACAGCTCGACGTGACCCCCGAGCCGCAGGCGGAGCTGATCGCCGCGCTCTCCGTACTGCAGAAGGAGAAGTGACGTGGTGGACCTGGCGGACGACGGCCGGGAACGCGGCCGGGAGCGGGACGGGGCGGCCGGCCGCGGCCGGGAGAGCTGGGACGACGGGCTGATCGCCCGGCGGGCGGCCGAACGGGCCGCCGCCAGGGAGGCGGACCCCGCGGAGGAGGTCCGTGAGGAGGACACGCTGCCGCCCCTGGGCGGGGCGTACGGCGGACCGCTCCGCGCCCGGCTCGACGCCCTGCACGAACTCGTGGGGCTCTCGCGGACCCGGGTCGAGGGCGAAGCCCTCGCCGAGGCGGGGCGGGTCCTCGACGAGGCGGCCGCCCGCCAGCGGCTCTCCTCCCGGCACACCGTGATCGCGATCGCCGGCGCCACGGGCAGCGGCAAGTCGACGCTCTTCAACGCCCTCGCCGGCGTCCCCGTCTCCGAGACCGGGCTGCGGCGCCCCACCACCTCCGCGCCGATCGCGCTCAGCTGGTCCGAGGGGGCCGCCGGACTGCTCGACCGGCTCGCCGTCCCCGGCCGGCTGCGCCGCCGCCCCCTCGCCGGCGGAGCCGCCGACACCGAACTCCAGGGGCTCGTCCTCATCGACCTGCCCGACCACGACTCGGCGGTCACCGCCCACCGCGACCAGGTCGACCGGGTCCTCGGCCTGGTCGACGCCGTCATCTGGGTGGTCGACCCCGAGAAGTACGCCGACGCCGCCCTCCACGAGCGCTACCTCAGGCCGCTCTCCGGGCACGCCGAGGTCACCTTCGTCGTCCTCAACCAGATCGACCGGCTCGGCACCGAGGCCGCCGACCTCGTCCTCGACGACCTGCGCCGCCTGCTCGACGAGGACGGCGTCGCGCTCGGCGAGCACGGCGAGCCCGGCGCGACGGTGCTGTCCGTCTCCGCGCTCACCGGCGAGGGCGTGCCCGAACTGCGCGAGCTCGTGGCCCGGTTCGTCCAGGAACGCACCGCTCCGGAACGGCGGCTCGCCGCCGACGTCGACGCGGCCGCCGCCAAGCTCCGCCCGGCGTACGTCACCGAGGGTCGGTCGGGTCTCGACGAGCGGGCCAGGGACGCGTTCGCGGACCGGCTCGCCGTCGCCGTCGGCGCCCAGGCCGCGGGCGAGGCCGCCGAGCGGGTCTGGCGCCGGGGCGCCATCCGCGCCTGCGGCACGCCCTGGCTGCGGCTCTACCGCCGCTACGAGCGGATGCGCGCGCACGGCTACCCCGGCCCGCGCCCGACCGCCCCGGCCGAGGAGGAGGTGACGGCGCGCCAGCGGGTCGAGCAGGCGGTGCGGATCGTCGCCGACGAGGCGTCGAGGGGGCTTCCGGCGCCGTGGGCGCAGGCGGTGCGCGAGGCCGCGGCCCGCGGGGCGGAGGGGCTGCCCGAGGCCCTGGACGAACTCGCGGTCTCCGTGGGCGATCCGGCGGCCCGGCCGCCGCGCCCCGCCTGGTGGCCCGCGGCCGTGCTCGCCCAGGTGGTGATGACGCTCCTGCAGGTGTTCGGCGCGCTGTGGCTGGTGGGCCAGATCATCGGCGTCGTGCCGCCGGGCCTGCTGCCGCCGGTCCTGGTGATGATCGGCGGCATCGTGGGCGGTCCGCTCGTCGAATGGGCCTGCGAGAGCGCGGTGAAGGGGCCGGCCCGGCGGTACGGGCAGGAGGCCGAGCGGCGGCTGCGCGAGGCGGCGGCCGCCTGCGGCCGGGCCCGGGTGCTCGATCCGGTGGCGGCGGAGCTGGTGCGCTACCGCGAGGTGCGCGAGCAGTACGCGACGGTGGTGGGCTCGCGGGCCTCGGCCCGGGTGGTCGGCGGGCTCCGGACCGGAACGACGCGGTTCGGCGCCACCCGCGCCGGAGTTCGGGGGAGATAGCGCCCCCTCTCCCTTTCGCCCTCGTTCACCCTCCCGGGTGAGGGAGCCGTCCCCCGCCGCGCGGTCGTCCACAGGCCCCGGCGGGCTGGGGCGTTCCGCCCCAGCATGGGTGTCGAAGCAGGACGACACAGGAGAACGGGGGCGAACGAACCATGAACGACACGACCGTGACGCTCGTCGGCAACGTGGCGACGGCGGTGGAGTACCGGGACACGGCGACGGGCGGGGTGGCCAGGTTCCGCTTCGCGGTGACGGCACGCCGCTGGGACCGCGAGAACGGGCTCTGGACCGACGGTCCCACCAGCTTCTACACGGTCTCCGCGTGGCGCTCGCTCGGGGCCAACCTGGCGGCCTCCGTCTCGGTCGGTGAACCCCTGGTGGTGCACGGCCGTCTGAAGGTGCGTGAGGACGAGCGGGACGGGCAGCGCAAGACCTTCGTGGACGTCGCCGCGCTCGCCGTGGGCCACGACCTGAGTCGCGGGACGGCCGCGTTCCGGCGCGCGGCCGCCCGGCAGGAGACGGCCGCCGACCCCGGGGCGGGTGGCGGACCGGGGCTCGGGACCGGGGCCGGCACCGGCCCCGAACTCGCCGCGCGGAGGGGTCGGGAGGACCCGTCCGGCGCGTCCGGCGACACGGCGTCCGACCCCTGGGAAGTGCCTCCGGAGGGGGTGACAACGCGGCTGGTAACCGCGTCTTGACCATGCGTCGTGGCGATTTGTCGACCAACTCGTAGAGTGCATAACGATTCCGAGACGGAATGGTTATCTGACCGTATGGCCGGGCACCCAGGGGTTCCGCATCCCTAGGATTCCCGAATACTCATGTGGCACGTGAGCCCATCGAGTCTGTGAGTCTGCTGGCGTGCGCTCCCCCCACGTGAATCGACCAAAGTTCGCGGAGCCGCCGCCCGGAGGGGAATCCAATGTTTTCAGTTCGTGGGCGGGGCACTGCTCGCCGCCTTGCCGCTGCCACTCTGGTCTCGGGCCTCGTCGCCGCCGGCGCGATAGGCATCGCGGGACCGGCTGCGGCCGAAGATGGCTCGGGTGACAACGGCGGCGCGACCGCCACGCTGGGCCAGCTGAAGATCTCCGGCAAGGTGAAGATCACCGAGAAGATCAACGGCAAGGACCAGGTCTGGGAGGAGAGCGGCGGCCTCTTCGAGATGAAGGTCGAGAACGGCGGCAGCCTTCAGACCTACTGCATCGACTTCCGCACGGGTGCTCACGAGGGCAAGAAGTACAAGGAGGTCGGCTGGGACCAGTCGTCCCTCCACAACAACCCCGACGCGGGCAAGATCCTCTGGATCCTGGAGAACTCCTACCCGAACGTCTCGGTCGCCGCCCTCGGCGAGAAGACCAAGATCGAGGGTCTGACCGAGAAGACCGCCGCCGCCGCCACGCAGGCCGCGATCTGGCGCTACTCGGACAAGGTCGACGCCACCCCGGTCGACGCGGCCGGTCAGAAGCTGACCGCGTACCTGCTCGACAACGCCAAGCAGGTCGAGGAGCCGAAGGCCTCCCTCAGCCTGTCGCCGTCGTCCGTCACCGGCAAGGCCGGCGACCGCCTCGGCCCGATCAAGGTCGGCACCAACGCCTCCGAGGCGCAGCTCTCGGTCGTCCCGGGCGCCCCGGCCGGCATCGGCGTCGTCGACAAGGACGGCAAGGCCGTCACCAAGGCCAAGGACGGTGACGAGGTCTTCGTCGACGTCCCGAAGGGCACCGCCGACGGCACCGCCGAGGTCAAGGCCGAGGCCACCACGAAGGTCCCGCTCGGCCGCGCGTTCGTCAGCGTCCAGGGCAAGAGCCAGACGATGATCCTGGCCGGCTCCAGCAACTCCACCGTGACCGCCAACGCCACCGCCTCCTGGGCCAAGAAGGGCGCCATCCCGGGCGTCTCCGTCGCCAAGGACTGCGAGAAGGGCGGCCTCTCCATCGTCGCCACCAACGCGGGTGACGAGGACTGGACCTTCGAGCTGAAGGGCACCTCCTACACGGTTCCCGGCGGCGAGACCAAGACCATCACGGTCCCGCTGGCCGAGGACGAGGCCTACAAGTTCACCATCACCGGCCCGAACGAGTTCGAGCAGACCTTCGAGGGCGTCCTGGACTGCAAGACGGCCACCCCCGGCCCGAAGCCGTCGGAGACCCCCTCCACCTCCCCCTCGGTCGAGCCCTCGCCGTCCACCCCCGGCACCACCGGTGACACCACGGCCGGCACCACCGGCTCCACCGGCGGCGGCGACCTCGCCGAGACCGGCAGCTCCAACGCCACCCCGATGATCGCCGGCATCGCCGCCGCGCTCGTCGTGGTCGGTGGCGGCGCGGTGTTCTTCCTCCGCAAGAAGAAGGCCGCAGGCCAGTAATCCCGGGCCCGGGGGGGGGGGGGGGGGGGGGGGGGGGGGGGAGGAGCGGGGGGGGGGGGGGGGGGGGGGGGTCTTCCAGCGCACAAGCCACGGGAGGAAAGTGGGTGGGGGGGGGGGGGGGGGGGGGGGGGGGGGGCGATGGAGGGAGAAGG